>NZ_JAPCJA010000002.1:0-207056 GCF_027707745.1 Aeromonas sp. QDB23 | reverse complement strand
CCCGAGCGGCCAAAGGGATCAGACTGTAAATCTGACGGCTCTGCCTTCGAAGGTTCGAATCCTTCTCCCTCCACCATCATTCAGAAAACCCGGCCTAGCGCCGGGTTTTCGCATTTATAGCCCGCCGCAATCTATTTTCCCTCTGCACTCCAGTCTCTTATCGCCGTTTACCTGCTGCCGATCGCGCAATAAAAAACGGGAGGCCTGCGCCTCCCGTTTACGTTCATATCAGCCTTGTTAGGGGGCAAAGCGTTACAGGGTGAAGCGATAGAAGACATCGACCGCTTGGGCCACCCCGCTCATCGCCTGCAGATAGAGCCGTGGCAATACCTCGTAGCGCAGCTTGAATTCGGCGATGGGGCTGAACACCCCGACCCCGTACTGGAACTGCAAGCCCGGCAGTAGATAGGCCGACAGAGTCACCTGGGTGTTGTCGCCACTGCCCGCAGTATCGAGGGAGACATCGCTCATCCCGAGCGACTCGCCGATGCTCGACACCACGCCGTTGGCCTGACTCACCGCACCGGCCACCAGCAGGCCGTTGAAACCGCCATCCTCACCACCGGTCTGCAACCCTTTGCCGCGCAGCAGATAGGAGAGCTGTTCCGACTGCGCCATCTGCGGCTCGGAGTAGACAGTGATCTCCGGCTTGCTGGCTGGGCCGGTCACCCGCACCCCGACCGTCACCTGACCCTCGATGGTATCGGGATCCCGGTTGGCCTCGATGTTGAGGAACGGCCGATCCAGCGGACCAGAGAAGAGGATCCGACCCTCCTTGATGATGAGGTTCTGACCGTAAGCCTTGAAGCGGCCGTTGGTCAGCACCAGCCGGCCATTGCCTGCCAGCGGCTTCTCGGGATCCTGACGGATATTGAGACCGCCGGAGACATCAGTCTTCAACCCCATGGCATCGAGCTTCACATCGTTGCCAAGGCGGATCGCCACCTTCATCGCCAGCGGCAGGCTGGCCTGCTTGGGAGCAGGGGGCAGATCGTCATAGACCACGGTCACATCGTCGGAGACCGCCACCGCCGAATCCGGCAGGCTCTTGACCAGAATGCGTGCCCAGGGAATATCCACCTGACCGGTAATGCGGGTCTCCTCCCCCAGCGACACTGCGATATCGGGCGAGACTCTGACCCGGCCCATGCCCGGATATTGCGCCTCCAGATCCTTGCCCTGAATGGTGAGGCTGCCGCTGACCGGCATCTTGGCCCAGCTGAGCCAGCCGCCCAACGCCAGCGGCCCCTTGCCCACTAGCATGGAGCCATCGAGCTCGGCGCGGTTGCCCTCGATCTTGAGGCGGGTCACCAGCTTGGTCAGGGTCACCATGTCGGAGTGGGTCTGCACTTCACCGTCATGCAGGTTGAGCTGACCAAACAGCAGGGGCGCCGCCAGCGTGCCGTCGAAACGGGCATCGGCGCAGATGATCCCTTGCAGGGAGCGCACCTCCGGGATCAGTGGCGCGAAGGTATTGAGCTTGAGATCGTCAAACTTGAGCTGACCACCGAGCAGACCGCGACCGGCAGGCTCCTTGATCAGCAGGTCGGTATCGATATTGCCGATCTGCTTGGAGGCAAAATCGAGGCGAATGGCCGCCTGCTGCCGCTCGAAATCCAGGGCTAGTGCCAGCTGCTGATAATCAGTCTTGAGGCCATCTGCCACAAAAGTGCCCGGCGTAGTGCGCACCACTGCATGCAAGGTCGGCTGATTGCCACGCCAGCTGGCGCGGCCGTCGGCCGAGAGCATCGCCTGCCAGCGGAAGTTGTCCGGCAACCAGGGGCGCAGCCGCTTGAGATCAAACTCGCTCAGGGCAAACTCCAGGGTGCCTTGGGCAGCGGAGACCTGACTCCCCTTGACGCAGAGGCTGGCTCCCTTGGAGCCGAGACAGAGATCCCCCATCGCCAGCCGCTGACGCGGCAGATCGAGATCCAGCGCCCAGGGGGAGCTCAAGTCCCAACGGCGCAGCGGGGTTTTCAACTGCAACTCGGAGAGCGCCCCGCGCCAGTGATCCCCGCGCACGCCGCCACCTAGTTTGAGGTTGGCGGCAACAGGGTCACCCTTCATGGTCAGGGTCAACAGATGCTGACTGATATCGCCGCTGAGGTTCAGGGCCAGCTGGCTGAGCTTGGTATCCCCCTGTTTCAGCTGCGCCACCAACAGCGAGAGCTCACCGGCCGGTTTGGCACCGATCGCCGCATTGCCCTTGAGACTAATGCCCTTCAGGTCGGTGCCAGCATAGTAGAGCCGCTCGGAGGCCAGATCCGCATCGATTTTTGGCGTCTGCTGATTGCCACTGACCTTCACCTGTCCCTTGATATCCCCTTTCAGGCCGGGATAGATGCCCCCCAGCTGGGGAGCCTGCAGGTTGGCATCGAGCCTCCACTGGACGCTACTGATACTGCCCTTGGCCTGCAACTGGTTGGGGCCACTTTGCAGCGAGAGCGCCGGGATCTGCCACTCCATCTTGTCGTTGCCGCTAAGCGCCCCCTTGAGGGCCAGCGGGTACTGATTGAGTTTGCCATCCACCTTGAGCTTGGGCAGTTTCAGCTCCCAGTGGCCCGATTCGTTCATCACGAAACGGCTCTCCAGCTCACCGGCCAGCGTCCCTTTCAGCTCAGGCACCAGCTCGGCTGGATTGATCCCCTTGAACAGGGTGGTTCCCTGCCACTCGATCCCCTTGTTCCAGGCCAGCTTGCCATCGAGCTTCAGCCCCCCTTTGAGGGCGTTGAGCTGCAAGGCGATCTTGCTGAGCCGCTCCAGATCCCCCTTCCCGTCAAGCGCAAGCTTGAAGGGGGGCACATCGGTCCCCTTGCCGGAAGTATTGAGAGCAAACTGGTAGCCGGAGAGCTTGCCCTTGGCAGTCAGGCTCCCCTTGTCCAGCCGATAGCTCGACTCATCTTTGGCAGGCTTGTGAAGAGGCCAACCGAGGCCCTTCCAGTCGAGGGCCAAATCAAAAGGGAGATCCGGGTCGAGCGCGGCCAGCGAGCCCTTGAGATTGGCGGCAACCGGCCCCTTGGCCGACAACGCCAACCCCAGCTTGCCAACCGAACCGGTCAGCGCCAGCGTGGCCTGTTCCCCTTGCAGCTCGCCATCCAGCAGCCCTTTACGGGCCTTGGCATCCAGCGTCACCGCCAGCGGGTAGTCATCACTGAGCTGGATGTGGCCCTTGAGCGCCAGATCGGCCATGGCGTGGCGCAGCGAAAGCTCGCGCACCTCGATGCGATCATCGGCGGCGGTGGCCGATAGCAGCAGCTTGTCGAGCCCTTCGATCAGCTCGCCCTGCTTATATTGCACCCGGGTCGCATTGACCCCTTCCAGCTGAATGGGGAAAGGAAGGTGAATGGCGGGCAGGACAATGGGGGCAGCCTTTGCAAGTTTTGCAACTGGCGCCCCTTTGCCCTGTTTGGCTGCCTTGGCACTGGCCTTGTCGGTGCGAGCAACCGCAGCCCCGGCTTGCTGCTCGTTAGCGAGCTTATCGTTAGCGAGCTTATCGTTAACGGTCTTGGCGTTAGCTGTGGCTGACTGCTTGGTGGAGTTGGCCCCTGCATTGGCAGGCGCCGCGTCATCCAGCGTCACCTTCAGGTTATCGAGCACCGGGCCGCGCACAATCAGCCCCTTGCGATTGAGGGTGGCGCCGATATCGAGGGACCCCAGAGTCACGGCCACGCCGGGCACCGCCAGATCGAGATCCGCGACCTTGAGGCTGTCAACTTGGATCTTGAGCGGCAACGGGTGCCAGACAAAGGGTTCGGAAGGCTCTTCCGGTGTCGGCTCGGAGTCGGTTACCTTGACCACCGGATGGGTCACCGCCAGGGATTTTATCCAGAGCTTGCCCTGCAATAACTTGCCAAGATCCCAGTCGAGCACGGCGCGATCGACCGTGACATCCACCAGCTCATCCTGCCAGCCCGCCCCTTCCAGGGTCCAGCCGTAGCCAAGCTGACCGGCCACCAGCTCCCCCTTGAGGGAGGGCAGCGCCCCCTTGGCCTGTTGCCACAACCACTTGTTGCCCTGATGGGTAAAGCCCAGCAGGCTGACGCCGATCAGCAGCAGGAACACCAGCCCCATCAGCCAGAGAAAAATGCGTTTTAGCCAGATCACAATGCAGCCCCCCGCGCAAGATACAGCCGCAGCGGCCAAAGAAAAAAGCGTTTAGACAACATCATAATTCAGGCCCCAATGCGAAATGCAGCCGCAAGGGCTTATCCTCCTCCGATACCCCGACCGCCAGATCCAGCCTGACCTGACCGATGGGAGTCACCCAGCGCACACCGACGCCAGTACCTATTTTCCAGGGTTCGCTGTAATCGGTGGTGGAGGTGCCGCCATCAACAAACATGGCACCCAGCCACTTCTCGCTGAAGCGGTAGTTGTATTCCAGACTCGCCACGCTGGTGTAGCGGCCACCGGTCAGCTTGCCATCCGACCCGGTGGGGGAGATGGTCTCATAACCAAAGCCACGCACCGTCTGATCACCACCGGTAAAGAACCGTAACGACGGCGGCACCAGCGAGAAGCTGTCACCTATGATGGCCCCCTGCTCGGCCCGCATCAGGAATCTGTGGTTATCCCCGAGGGTACGCAGCCACTTGCTGCGCCCCCACACCCGCATAAAGCTGATGTCGGAGCCCCATCTGGGGTCGGAGAACTCCAGCGTCAACTGCTGGCGATCGCCCCAGTCCGGCACCAATCCGCCGCGTACCCGCAGCCGGGACCAGGAGACCCCCGGGATCAGCAGCAAGCTGTTCCCCTCGTCGGCGCCCTGGGTATAGATCTCGTTCTCCAGCCGGATAAAAACGTCCCGATCCCAGCTCTCCGGTCGCCGCGTCCAGCGGTGCACACCGATAGCCGTCAGATCGGAGCGGGTATCGTTGTTGTCCTTGTACTGGTAACCGGCCTGTACCGAGTAGTAGTCTCGCAGCGGGTTGCCCACCGGGATCTGGTAGTCGAAACTGAGTTCAGACTCCGGCGCCGACACCTTGGCGGTGGCAAAGAGGCGGTGGCCGTAGTGGTTGACCCAGGGCTTCTCCCAGGTGGCACTCAATCTTGGCCCCACGTCGGTGGCGTAACCGATACCGGTCTCGATTTCGTGATCGACCCGGTTATCCAGTGTCACCGCGATGGGCACCCGATAGTTGCTCGCCTCGCTCAATACCGGCTTGATATCGACCTGACGGAACAGCTTGGTGGAGGAGACATCCTGCGACATCTCGGCCAGCCGGATGGCGAGATAGGGGTCACCGCTCTTGATGTTGATAAGCGGGCGGATCAGGTGGAGCGCTTCGGGAGTGGCATCGTAGCGGATCTCGCCGAAACGGTAGCGATGGCCCGATTCGAACAGGATGAAGATCTCCGCCGTCCCCTTGTCCTGGAACACCTTGACCTGACTCCTGCTCAGCTTGGCATCAAAGTAACCGCGGGCCAGCCCGAGGCTGCCAAGATCCGCCTTGATCGATTCATATTTGGCGTGGTTGAGAGGCTCCCCCTCTTTCAGCGGTAACTTGTCCAGCAGGGCGCTGTAGAGCTCGTCGCTGCCCGCATCCCCCTCCAGCAGAATATCGAGGCGAGAGACGATGACCGGCTCCCCTTTGTCCACCTCGATCACCACTTTGGACGGGCTCTTCTTGTCGCGACTCAGGGTGATTTTCGGCTGGTAGTAGCCATAAACTTGCAGCGCTTTTTGCACGCTCTCGGTGATCCTGGCGCGGGCCGGGCGGTATTGCCGCTCCTGATAGACCGGCAGGGCATTGAGGTAGGCTTCAACGTTATCCTTGTTCTCCCCTTTCAACCCCTTGACCTGATAGGTGAGCTTGGCGGCAAACGCGGGCGAAGCCAGCAGCGACAGCAACAGGCCCACCCCCAGTACCAACAGGCCGCGGCGAAACGCAGAGCCAGACAGCGAACGCCCTGCCAGCAGGGATGAAATGCATCCTGTCAAAGGTCAATATTCCTGAATCTGTGGTGAAGGAAACCAGCGCCCTTTCGGGCCAACCCCGAAAGCGGCGCAGCACGCCATGCAGTGCATGGCCGTGACACAATAATGCGCGCCAGAAAAATGGCGAACCTTATCCTAACATAGGCATCGGCCAGCGACAGCGCGGTGCCATTGGCAAATTCGCCATATCTTTTAAGAGGTTGACCACAAATCACACATTTTGGTGACAATGACGACGCCCGCTTTCCCGATGAGGGCGAGCTGACCTGCCCTGAACATGCTTCACCCCGTCGTCAGGCACCATTTGTCACCTCTCCCCCTCTCTTTACCACCAGAAACCCACCACGACAGAGTTTGTCGGCATCGCCCCACCCTCACGGTTTAGCAGGCCCGGCACACGCCAAAGCCCGCCGTAGCGGGTGATTAAGAATTGCTCGTTCAGCGCAATCGAATTATCCCGCTGCCTTTGCAGACGTCACTCCCTCACACTTGAACCATCAACTGAAGGAGACACATCATGCATGCACGTAGCGAACAGATGGCTGACTATATTGCCGATCGTCTCGAGTTCATCACCTTCCTCGCCTGTTGCAGCGCCCTGCTGGCCCTGCTGACCGGCATGAGTGGCCAACAGGCACTGGCCTTTACCGCCCTGAATCTGCCGTTTGGCCTCGGTATTCTGCTGGCGATGGCGATGCTGGCCCCGCTGCCCGCCCACTGGCGGCTGCCAGGCATCACCTTGCTGCTGGCAGGTTGCGCCCTGATGACCCTGCAACTGGGGGGCGAGTGGCTCAATCCGCTGGCCATCTGGAGCCTCTACGCCCTGCTCGGGCTGGAGATCATCTGGCAAGCTCGCCCCCGCGCCGTGCTAGCCACCCGCGCTCGCCAATAATAGGGCTGACCAGCGCCGGTAAACGGCGGGCTGTGATGGCTGACGCCGGTGGCAAATTGGGGTACTCTTGCGCCCCCATTTGCCACCACACTTGGCATTAACAACCTTCGCCATCACGCCCAGGAGCGCCCCGATGAAAAAAGCCTGTGCCCAGCACATTCTGGTCAAGACCGAAAAACAGTGTATGGAGATCAAGGAGAAGATCGAGAAGGGAGCCGACTTCGGCCAGATGGCCAAGCGCTTCTCCACCTGCGCCTCTGCAAAACGTAGCGGCGATCTGGGGGAGTTCAATAAAGGGGATATGGTCAAGCCCTTCGACGATGCCGTATTCAAGGGCGAACTGCTCAAGGTACTGGGGCCGGTGCGCACCAAGTTCGGCTTCCATCTGATCAAAGTGCTCTATCGCAATTAAACCATCGCAACTGACCATTCTCTCGGTGAAGCTCCCATCAGGCGGGCTTCACCGACCTCCTCATCCTCCCTCGCAAAACTGGCTGAAACAACGCCAAACTCGCATCAATTTACTAACGTTATCAGACAATTAAGTTTATCCTTCTCGGCATTGTCCACATTCGACGATGGATCCCGTGCTATGCCCCGCTCTTGCTTGTGGCCCCTGCTGGCCTGGTTACTCCCGCTCGCTGGCGCCCTCGGCAGCCGCTTCCATCTCTGGCCCTGGTGGATAGGTTTTGCGATCTGTCTCATCGGAGCGCTTGTCTCCCTTATCCTGCTGGTGCGCCTGCCCTGGAGCCGCAACCGCTACGCCAACGGCTTTGGCGCCTTGCCGCTGTTGCTGCCGCTGCTCTTTGTGGTGCAGGCGCTGCGCATGCCGCTGATCAACGATGTGAGTACCGATCCCTACAATCCCCCCCTGCTGCGCTGGGCGGCGGAGCTTAGAACCGAGCAGGATCTGCCAATTAATAGCGCCCCGCTGAAAGCAGTTGAGGCAAAACCCGGTCCTCTCTTTACCAGGGCCTCCCCTGCCGAAGTGGTGATTGAAGCCAGCGAACTGATGCAGGAGCTGGGCTGGCAGGTACGACCGAGCCCGGATGGTCTGGATGCAGTGGTCACCACCGGCTGGTTCGGCTTTCAGGATGATGTGGCGCTGCGGGTCTTTGCCGGCCCGAAAGAGACTCGCATCGATATGCGATCGGCCTCCCGTCAGGGGCGCAGCGACTTGGGTACCAACCGGGCGCGGATCGAGGATTTTCTGATCCGCCTGAACGAGCGACTCGGTCAGGCCTACAAACCCAATTTGAAACCTTGACATCCTCCCCGCCCTAAAGGACGGGGATTCCTACTGCGGTTAGGCGATTACGCTTAATTCGCTTCGGTGGGTTCCTGCTGCTGGCGGCCTTATTGCACCACTCACTTCACAGGCTAACTGGGCGTGTCCCGCCCTTAACACATTGATCGCGCCGACTAGATCGGCGTTTTCTTTAAAATCACACTCCACACATTCGAACGTAGCTTGTGTTTGACGATTATCAGCCGAGATATGCCCGCAACATGGGCACGTTCGGCTGGTGTTCTTCGGCGGCACCGCTATCAAATGCCCGCCATTCCAAGCCAGCTTGTAGTCGAGCTGACGCCGAAACTCGCCCCAGCCTTGATCTAAAATAGCCTTATTCAGGCCCGACTTGGCTCGCACGTTGCGCCCAGGCGTGTCAGTTGTGCCCGCCGCTGACTTGGACATATTTCGCACCTGCAAATCTTCGACACATACCAGCGCGTGGTTTTTGCTGATGGCGGTCGAGATCTTATGCAAGTAGTCGCGGCGGGCACTGCCGATATGAGTCTGGATGCGCTGAATACGGGCTTTCGCTTTCTTCCAATTGCGGCTGAATATGACTTTGCGGCTCATCGCCTGCTGCGCTTTGCGCAAGGCTTTTTCGTGAGCCTTGAAGCTGTTGAGTGGGTCTTTGTGGCTGCCATCTGACAGGGTGACAAAGCGTTTAATCCCCATATCGAGGCCAACAGCTGTGCCTTGATGAACGGGCACATCAACCTCTCGCTCGGTCTGGATAGCGGCATACCACTTACCGCTTGATTGGCTCACGGTGATGTTCTTGATCACCCCGAGCACATCCCGACTGTTGCGGTAGCGTAGCCAACCCAACTTAGGCAGGAACAGACGGCTATTGGCCTGATCGAGCTTGAAACCTTGCGGATAGCGGAAGCTATCGGATAAACCCTTCTTTTTGAAGCGAGGGAAATCGGCGCGTTTGGCGAAGAAGTTAGTGTAGGCTCGCTCCAGATCTTTTAGCGTTTGCTGCAAGGGTTGGGAGGGCGTTTCGGCAAGCCAAGCGGTTGAGTCTTCCGACTTCCATTGGGTGAGCTGTTTACACAGCTCCGCATAGCCGAGCTTCTTCTCGCCCTGTTCAAAGCGCTCCTGCTGCAACGCCAGCGCCTTGTTGAACACGAAACGGCATGAACCAGCGAAGCGGCGCATTCGCAGCTGTTGCTGGCCGTCTGGCCGAAGTTCATATTTGAAGGCTTGAAGTCGTTGCATGGCTATAATATACTTTGGTCTATGAGCAAAATCAATGACATTAGAACTGGCAGACACTGCGTTTTCTCTATGCATGTTCATTTGGTCTTTGTGACGAAATATCGCAGAAGAGTATTCGACAATGCCGCCATCGACCGCCTTAGAGAGCTGTTCTCCAAGATCTGCGCTGACTTTGAGGCAGAGCTAAAAGAGATGGATGGAGAGGTTGATCATGTTCACCTGCTGGTGAATTACCCGCCAAAAGTGGCAGTATCGGCGCTGGTGAACAGCCTAAAAGGGGCATCCAGTCGGGTGCTGCGAAAAGAGCGGCCAGACATCGCCGCCAAGTTCTACTACAAGGGCATGTTGTGGTCGCCATCTTACTTTGCATCGAGTTGTGGCGGCGCTCCGATAGAGATCATCCGGCAGTACATCGAGCAACAGCAAACACCTCATTAACCATGGAACGGCTACGCCATTCACACCTTATATCCCCGCCATGAATGACGGGGCTTTACGGTGCTTTTGGGTAAGTGTGAAACAACAAGAAGGTAACTGATGCGCGTTGAGGTCAAACCCGACCGGGAATATGCCTGGTTTATCCGCCCCTTTTTCTGGCTGCAAAAGCGCAACTATGGTCAGGTGCTTATTCCGGGCAAATGCTGGGGCCGCTCGCCGCGCCTGTTTGCCGCCGTCGCTACCCTCTACGGGGTCATCAACCGCAAGCGATCCCCCATCGACCCCGTGCTGCGCTCGCTGGTGACGGTGCGGGTCTCCCAGCTCAACTGGTGTCGTTTTTGCGTCGACATCAATGCCATGACCCTGGTAAAGAGAGCCGGCTCCAGCGAGAAGGTGGAGGCGCTGGCCAACTGGCGCGAAAGCCCGCTGTTCGATGAACGGGAGAAAGCAGTGCTCGACTACACCGAAGCGATGACCGGGCTGGATGGGGTTAGCGATGAACAGGCGGCCCGCCTCAAGCCCTGGTTCGACGACGACGCCATGGTTGAGCTGACCGGCCTTATCGCCTTCCAGAACATGTCGGCCAAGTTCAACGCCGCCCTCGATATCGCGCCGCAGGGCTTCTGCCAACTACCGGTGCAACCGGAACGCCCCGCCCAGCCAGACAGCAAGGACGCCTGATGAACCGGACCCGCCTGCTGCTTGCGCTGGTGATGGGGGGCCTCATCGGCACCTTTTTTACCCTCGATCTTGGCCGTTACCTCACTCTGGGCGCCTTGCAGGCCCAGCAGGCGGCACTGGCGCAATGGGTCGACAGCCACTTTGTCTCGGCCAGCCTGCTGTTCGTGCTTATCTATGTGCTGAGCACAGCCCTCTCCCTGCCCGGTGCCAGCCTGCTCACCCTGGGTGGCAGCGCGGTGTTCGGCGTCGCCTGGGGGCTGCTGCTGGTCTCCTTTGCCAGCTCCATCGGCGCGACCCTGGCCTTTCTCAGCGCCCGCTTTCTGCTGCGCGACTGGGTCACGGCCCGCTTTGGTGACAAGCTGACCACCTTTCACTCCGGCATGGCGAAGGAGGGTGCCTTCTATCTGCTCAGCCTGCGCCTCATCCCCGTATTCCCCTTCTTTCTGGTCAATCTGCTGATGGGGCTCACCCCCATCAGAGTCAGCACCTACTACTGGGTGAGCCAGCTTGGCATGCTGCCCGGCACCTTCGTCTATGTGCTGGCGGGCAGCGAGCTTGGCCAGTTAACCAGCACCGGCAATATCCTCTCTCCCGGCCTGATGATGGCGCTGACCCTGCTGGGGCTGATGCCCTGGCTGGTCAAGAAATTGACCGCACACCTCGCCCAGCGGCGCCTGCTCGCCACCTACCGCAAACCCGCTCGCTATGACTACAACCTGCTGGTGATAGGTGCCGGGGCCGGTGGACTGGTCACCAGCTATATCGCCGCAGCGGTGAAGGCCAAGGTGGCGCTCATCGAGAAACACAAGATGGGGGGCGATTGCCTCAACAGCGGCTGCGTCCCCTCCAAGGCATTGATCCGCTGCGCCCGCTTTGCCGCAGAGCAGCGCAAGGCCGACGAGCTGGGCTTTAGCCCAAGCCACTCCCGCGCCGATTTTGCCGCTGTGATGGAGCGGGTGGCTGAGGTTATCAAGGCGGTCGAGCCCCACGATTCCATCAAGCGCTATCAGGGGCTTGGGGTGGAGTGCATCGAAGGGGAGGCGCGGCTGGTCTCCCCCTGGGAGGTGGAAGTGAATGGCCAGCGCCTTGCCAGCCGCCATATCGTTATTGCCACCGGCGCCCGGCCGCTGGTGCCCAAGCTGCCGGGGCTGGATCAGGTGCCTTACCTCACCTCGGATAGCCTCTGGCAACTGCGCACCCCGCCGCGCCGCCTGCTGGTGCTGGGCGGCGGCCCCATCGGCTGCGAGCTGGCCCAAAGCTTCGCCCAGCTCGGCATTCCCGTGACCTTGGTGGAGCTCTCGGAGCAGCTGCTGCCCCGCGAAGATAGGGAAGTGGCCGACGCGCTGGCCGGGCAGATGAGCCGCGATGGCGTGCGGCTACTCACCGGCTGGCGCGCCGAGCGAGCCGACTACCTGCCCGCAGCCGAGGGGGATCTGCCCATCCGGCTGCAACTGCGCCGGGGCGATGAGACGCAGGTGATTGAAGGGGATCAACTGCTGCTGGCACTGGGTCGGGTCGCCAATGTGAGCGGCTTCGGGCTCGAAGCGTTGGGAGTCGAGCTTGCCCCCCGCGGCACCATAGCGGTCGATGGCTTTCTTGCCACCAACTTCCCCAGCATACTGGCAGTGGGAGACGTAGCGGGCCCTTACCAGTTCACCCACTTCGCCGCCCATCAGGCCTGGTATGCGGCGGTCAATGCCCTATTTGGCCAGTTCAAGCGCTTTCGGGCCGACTATCGGGTCATTCCGGCGGCCACCTACACCACTCCGGAGATTGCCCGGGTCGGCCTCAATCGCAAGGAGGCAGAGGCGCAGGGGATTCCCTTCGAGGCGACCCGCTTCGAGCTGGCCGAGCTGGATCGCGCCATTGCCGATGGTGAGCGCCACGGTTTTGTCGAGGTGCTGACCGTGCCGGGCAAGGATACTATCCTTGGCGCCACCATAGTGGGCACTCACGCCGGTGAGCGGATTGCCGAGTTCGTGCTCGCCATGCGTCACCGCCTCGGCCTTGGCAAGATCCTCGGCACCATTCACGCCTATCCCACCCTGATGGAGGGAAACAAATACGTGGCAGGTGAATGGAAACGGGCCCACCAGCCCACCCGGGTGCTGGCGTTGCTGGCCCGTTATCACCGCTGGCGCCGTGGCGCCTGACAATCAGGGAAACGTTTATGCTCAAGCCATTCTCACTGCTCGGCTCACACCTCAGATCACGCCAGAACTCTCGGCTTAAACGGCGGCTCAACGCCCTGCTGTGCGCCCTGCCACTGCTGGCCAGTGGCCCGCTGTTGGCGGCCAATCCAGACGACGGCTGGCAACAGACCCTTGAGGAGGCGAAAGGGCAGACCGTCTACTTCAACGCCTGGGGCGGCAGCCCGGAGATCAACGCCTATCTGGTGTGGGCCGGGCAGGAGCTGGCGCGCGACTATCAGGTCAAGCTGGTGCAGGTGAAGGTAGATGACATCGCCCAGAGCGTCAGCCAGCTGCTGGCCAACAAGCAGGCGGGTAAGCAAGCTGGCGGCCCCATCGATCTGCTGTGGGTCAACGGTGAGAACTTCAAGGCGCTCAAGGAACAGGGGCTGCTTGGCGCACCCTTTACCACTGAGCTGCCCAACATGGCGCTGGTAGACAGCAGCCTGCCGGTGAGTGAGGACTTCACCCTGCCGGTGGAAGGGCTGGAAGCCCCCTGGGGCATCGGCCAGCTCAATCTGATGGTCGACACCGAAGAGGTCGCCAGCCCGCCCACCTCGGCTGCTGCCCTGCTTGCGTGGGCCAAGGCCCATCCCGGCCGTTTCACCTATCCCAAGCCGCCCCAGTTCCATGGCTCCAGCTTTCTCAAGCAGATCTTGCTGGAGTTGACGCCAAACCCCGCCCCCCTCTATCGGGAAGCGACCGAGAGCGACTTTACCAAGCTCACCGCCCCGCTCTGGGCCTGGCTCGATGAGCTGCATCCGGCACTCTGGCGCAAGGGCAAGCTGTTCCCCACCAGCGCCGCCGAAACCCGCCAACTGCTCGATGATGGCGAACTGGCCATGGCCATCAGCTTCAACCCGCAGGAGGCGCAAAGCGCCGCCCAGATTGGCGCCCTGCCCCCCAGTGTGGAGGCGGTTGCCATGGAGAAAGGGGCGCTCACCAACAGCCATTTTCTCGCTATCCCCTTCAACGCCAGTGCCCGCGCCGGGGCCAAGGTGGTGGCCAACTTCCTGCTGAGCCCGGCAGCGCAGGCGCGCAAGGCCAATCCGGCATTCTGGGGTGATCCCAGCGTGCTGCGGGCCGATGCCCAGCCTGACTCCACAAAGGGGCAACCGGCATTGCGCTTCAAATCAGTGTCAGAGCCCCATCCCAGCTGGCAGCTCAAACTGGAAGCGGCCTGGGCCGGGCGTTACGGCCACTGATGAGTGCCGCTGGTCACCCGCTTGCCCGCTCCCGACCATGGCGCAGGTTGCTGATCCGCCACCGCGGGATGGGTATGGGCGTTGTTTATCTGGTGATCTTCGTCATTCCCCTGCTGGCGGGGCTATGGCAACTGCTGGCGGAGAGGATGACCGCCTCTCATCTTGCCTTGCTGTTGGCCCAGCCTGGCCTGTGGCACTCCGCTGCGCTGAGCCTGTGGATTGGCGCCGCCTCGACCCTCGGTAGCCTGCTGTTGACCGCCCTGCTGCTGGCCCACAGCGACAGCCGGGCTTTCGGCCTGCTCCGCCGCCTGCTCTCGCCGATGCTGGCCATGCCCCACGTCGCCTTTGGCATCGGTTTTACCTTTCTGCTCGCCCCCTCCGGCTGGCTACTGCGGCTCGTCTCGCCAGCCCTTACCGGATTTGAACTGCCCCCCGATTGGCAGACTATTCGCGACCCTCTAGGACTCGGGCTGATTGCACTGCTCGTTTTCAAAGAGACCCCCTTTCTGCTGCTGATGGCGATGGCCGCACAACAGCCCATCCAGCTGGCACGCCAGCAGTGGCTGGGGGCGAGCCTTGGTTTCAGCGCCCCCCAGATCTGGTGGCGCCTGCTGCTACCTGCGCTCTGGCCAGCCCTGCGCCTGCCCATCTATGCGGTGGCGGCCTACGGAGTGGCGGTAGTGGATCTCGCCCAGTTGCTCGGGCCCGACGCCCCCGCCCCGCTGGCGGTGCGGTTGTGGCTCTGGTATCAGGACCCGGATCTGCTCTGGCGCGGTGCCACCGCCAGTGGCGCCCTGCTGTTGCTCGCCATCACGGCGCTGCTGATCGCTCTGCTCAGATTACTGGAGTGGCTTCATAAAGAGATGGGCAAAGGCTGCTGGCTCAATGGCAAACGGGCCGAGTCCCATCCCCTTGCCAACCGGCTCGCAGCAGGCTTTGCATTCACCCTGATCACCCTCAATCTGGCGGTGCTGGCGGCCCTGCTGCTCTGGTCGCTGGCGCGCCGCTGGCCCTTTCCCACCCTCTGGCCAAGCCAGTGGAGCGGTCACTACTGGCTGGATCTGCTACCAACCCTGCTGCCGCTGCTGGCAACCAGCGCGCTGTTGGCGCTGGCGAGTGGCTTGCTGGCGCTGGTAATGGCGGTGTGTAGTCTGGAGGTGCAAGCCGGGCGCCGCCGCTGGCCACTTTGGCTTGTCTGCCTGCCGCTGTTGCTGCCGCAGGCGAGCCTGCTATTTGGTATCCGGCTCGGGTTGGACTGGCTTGCACACGACTCGATAAGCAGCGGCATTGGCTGGGGCTGGGTGCTCTGGAGCCAGCTGCTGTTTGTCTTTCCCTATGTCTATTTGTGCCTGCACGGCCCCTATCGCCAGTTCGATCCGCGGATCACCCAAAGCGCCCTGCTGCTGGGGGCAACGCCATGGCGAGCCTGGTGGCAGGTGAAAGCACCGCTGCTGGCGCGCCCGCTGCTGTTTGCCTTTGCGGTAGGGGCGGCGGTGAGCCTGGCCCAGTATCTGCCGACCCTGCTCTTTGGTGCAGGCAGGGTGGTCACCATCACCACCGAAGCGGTGGCCATCGGCAGTGGCCTCAACCGGCGGCTGGCGGGGCTCTACGGCCTGCTGCAACTGCTGCTGCCGCTCGTTATCTATCTGCTGGCGCTTTGGCTGCCGGCGCGGATCAATCCGGCGCTCAAGGGGGGCGGCTCACGATGAACTCTCATGATGGAAATCGCCATATGCTGAGCACCACGCCTCTTCGACTCTATCTGGATGAAAATCTGCTGCTCTCGCTGCCCGCCCTCCAGGTGGTCCCCGGCGAGGTGTTGACCCTGATGGGCCCCAGCGGTTGTGGTAAAAGCTCCCTGCTGGCAGGGCTCGCCGGAGTACTGCCGGGTGCGCTGACAGATAGCGGCCCCATCCGGCTGGAGGGGGATATAAGGCTCGGCGAGCGGTTACTCAACACCTTGCCACCGCAAGCGCGGCGCATCGGCATGCTGTTTCAGGATGACTTGCTGTTTGACCATCTGACGGTGGCGGAGAACCTGATGTTCGGCATGCCGGCGACCATCAAGGGAAAACGCGCGCGGCGGGAAAAGGCGCTGGCCGCATTGGTACAGGTCGCGCTGGCGGATCAGGCTGACAAGCTGCCGCCGCTGCTATCGGGGGGTCAGCGGGCGCGGGTCAGTCTGCTGCGCGCGCTGTTGGCCGAACCCGATGCCCTGCTGCTGGACGAGCCCTTCTCCCGCCTCGACAAGCCGCTGCGGGCCGCCTTTCGCGAGCTGGTATTCGCGCAGATCAAGGCGCTGGCCATCCCCGCGATTCTGGTGACCCACGACGAAGAGGATGCGCCGGGCACCATACTCAATCTCACCGAATCCTGTTTTTGACCGAGGAGTTCACCTTGTTTGACCGCCACCTGATCCCCGTGATCCGCAGCCCCCTCACCCAGCTTGCCAAACCGCTCTGCCGTGCCGGGGTCAGTGCCAATCAGGTGAGCCTCACCGGTTTTGCCATCGGCATGCTGGCGCTGCCGCTGCTGGCCTTTGGCTGCTATCAATGGGCGCTTGCGGCGATCCTGCTCAACCGCTTGCTGGACGGGCTCGATGGTGCCGTGGCGCGGGAAACTGGCATCACCGACTGCGGCGGCTTTCTCGACATCACGCTGGATTTCATCTTCTACGCTGCCGTGGTGCTGGGCTTTGCCCTCGCCGCCCCCGCCAATGCACTGCCCGCCGCCACCCTGCTGTTTGCCTTTATGGGCACAGGGTCGAGCTTTTTGGCCTTTGCCATCATGGCAGGCAAGCGGGGGATCGACAATCCGGTCTACCACCACAAGTCCCTCTACTATCTGGGCGGCCTCACCGAGGGGAGCGAGACCATCGTCCTTTTTGTGCTGATGTGTCTGTGGCCCGCCGCCTTCGCCCCACTCGCCTACGGTTTTGCTCTGCTCTGCGCCATCACCACCCTGACCCGACTCTGGAGCGGATACCACACCCTGCGTCACCCCCCGAGCTAAACAGCGCAGCACTCACCGGAGGGCTAATCCATCGCACGATGAATTGGTGGCCAACGAGGCGCACGGAACACTTGCACGCGGATGACAATGTTTTACCATGACGACACTTTTGTTAGTCTCTTTGAGAACCCTATGCGTCGCCTTGCCTCTCTTCTGACTCTGTCGTTATTCCCCCTGCTCGGTGGCTGCAGCAGCGCCCCGGCCCCCAAGCCCGTGGTCAAGCCCCAGCCCAACAGCGCCTTTATCAATCAGACTCCATCGAACAAACCTGTTTATACACAAGGGGTTAGCAAGGGGGATTTCGCCAATCGCCCCAACGTGGACCGGTTCGTCCAGAAGATGGTCGAGAAGCACGGTTTTGACAGTGCCCAGTTGCATCAGGTGCTGGCTCAGGCAGAGCGTTACGACTGGATCATCCGCCTGATGGATGCCCAGGCACCGACCACCGCCAAGCCCACCGGTCCGACCGGCGCCTGGAACCGCTATCGCGCCAAGTTCATCACCCCCGACAACGTGCAAAACGGCGTCAACTTCTGGCGTGAATACGCAAGCGAGCTGAACCGGGCGGAGCAGATCTACGGGGTGCCGCCGGAGATCATCGTCGGCATTATCGGGGTCGAGACCCGCTGGGGCCGGGTGATGGGCAAGACCCGCATTCTGGATGCGCTGGCCACCCTGGCGTTTGATTATCCGCGCCGCGCCGAGTTCTTCACCAGCGAATTGGAAGCCTTCCTGGTGATGACCCGCGATGAAGGGATGGATCCTGCAGAGCCCAAGGGCTCCTACGCCGGGGCCATGGGCTATGGCCAGTTCATGCCCTCCAGCTTCCAGCGCTATGCGGTGGACTTTGACGGCAACGGCCACACCAATTTGTGGGATCCGGTGGATGCCATCGGCAGCGTCGCCAACTACTTCAAGGCCCACGGCTGGGAGAAAGGCCAACCGGTGGCGGTGCGCGGTCAGGGTCAGCTGCCCGGCTATGAGCATGGCTTCCAGACCCGCTACCCGGTCGCCACCCTGCGCCGCGCAGGGCTCACCCCCACCAGCAGCCTGGGCAATCACAGCGAATCGAGCCTGCTGCGCCTCGATGTGGGCACCGGCTACCAATACTGGTACGGCCTGCCCAACTTCTACACCATCACCCGCTACAACCACAGCACCCACTACGCCATGGCAGTGTGGCAGCTGGGGCTGGCGGTGAAGGCGGCGCGCTGACAACTCGCTGGCATAAAACAGACAATGAAAAAGGAGCCATTATGGCTCCTTTTTTATATCCAACGTTCAACCCCATCAGGGGCTCAAGGATGGCTACCTGATTTAGACGCCTGCCTTGGCCAACGCAGCAGAGACAATTTGCTGGGCCTCTTGCTGGATCAGATCCAGGTGTACTTCGCCCTTGAAGCTCTCCATGTAGATCTTGTAGATGGACTCGGTGCCGGAGGGGCGCGCCGCGAACCAGCCGTTCTCGGTCACCACCTTGAGGCCGCCGATGGCGGCATCGTTGCCCGGCGCCTTGGTCAGCTTGGCGATGATGGGCTCACCGGCCAGGGTTGAGGCTTCGACCAGTGCCGGATCCAGCTTGGAGAGCACCGCTTTCTGGGCACTGTTGGCCGGGGCGTCGATACGACGGTAGCTGGAGCGACCAAACTTGGCTTCCAGTGCATCGTAATGAGCCTGCGGATCCTTGCCGGTGACCGCCAGAATTTCCGCCGCCAGCAGCGCCAGAATGAAGCCATCCTTGTCGGTGGTCCAGACGGTGCCATCTTTGCGCAGGAAGGAGGCGCCAGCGCTCTCCTCGCCACCAAAGCCGAACTCGCCGCTGTAGAGGCCATCCACGAACCACTTGAAGCCGACCGGCACCTCTTTCAGGGTACGGCCAATCTCGCCGGCAACCCGGTCGATCATGGAAGAGGAGACCAGCGTCTTGCCGACAGCCGCATCGGCAGCCCAGCCGGTGCGATGGGTAAACAGATACTGGATTGCTACCGCCAGATAGTGGTTCGGGTTCATCAGGCCAGACTTGGTGACGATGCCGTGACGGTCGTAGTCAGGGTCGTTGCCAAGGGCGATGTCGAACTTGTCTTTGAGGGCAATCAGGCTCGCCATGGCGAACGGGCTGGAGCAGTCCATCCGGATCTTGCCGTCTTTATCCAGGGTCATGAAGGAGAAGGTCGGGTCGACCTTGTAGTTCACCACCTCGATGTTCAGGCCATAGGTCTTGGCGATGACGTCCCAGTAGGCGACGCCGGAGCCACCCAGCGGATCGACACCAATCTTGATGCCCGCCTGCTTGATGGCATCCATGTCCAGCACGTTCTTCAGGTCATCCACGTAAGGGGTGACATAGTCGTGCTCCACCACGAACGGGCTCTTGAGCGCTTCGGCGAACGGCATCCGTTTCACGCCAGCCAGACCCGCTTCCAGAATGGCGTTGGCACGGTCTTCCACCCACTTGGTGATCTCCCCTTCGGCGGGACCGCCGTGGGGCGGGTTGTACTTGAAGCCACCATCTTCCGGCGGGTTGTGAGATGGGGTGATCACCACACCGTCTGCCAGCGCGGCAGGCTTGCTGGCGTTGTAGCGCAGGATGGCGTGAGAGATGACCGGGGTCGGGGTAAAGCCCATACCGGCTTGAATGCGAGTTTCAACGCCGTTGGCCGCCAGCACTTCGACTGCGCTGGCAAAGGCGGATTCGGACAGGGCATGGGTATCCATGCCGACAAACAGCGGGCCAGTGATACCGGCCTGCTGGCGATACTCCACCAGCGCCTGGGTCACCGCCAGAATATGGGATTCGGTAAAGGCGTTGTGCAAGGCACTGCCACGGTGGCCGGAGGTACCAAAGGCAACCCGCTGCTCGGGGCGGCTCATGTCCGGCTTGTTGAGGTAGTAGGCACTGACCAGACGGGGGATGTTGGTCAGGTCGCTTAAACGGGCCGGCTGACCGGCGTGGGAATGCTGAGCCATGGCGTTTTCCTTGCGTAATGGCGGCCTTGGTGGGCAAGGCCTGAGTCTTGATAAACCGTTAAATGGCGCCACACACCTGCGCGATCACCTCTTCGCCATAGCCCATGCTGGCCATCAGCTGGGCCACCATATTCTGCTTGCGGCTGGTGTTGGTGTTGGTGATCACCCAGAACGGGGTCTCCGGTACCGGCTTGGGCTTGGTGGTGCTACCACTGGCGCGCAGAGCCTCGGGATCCCGTGAGAAATAGACGCGCTTGCGCCCCTTGATTTCGGTGGCCTGGGTAAACCCGACCGGGTCGTCCCGGTAGAGGGTACTGAGCACCTGCATGAAGCGGTTGATGGACTTCTCTTCTTTTTGCAGCTCACCGGAGTCGAGCAGGGCTTGCAGCCCTTGCCGGGTGGCTACCGCACTGGGCTGCACCACGGCAACGGGCTCGGCAACCGGCACACGTTGGTGAGCAGGCTGTTCCAGCAGACGGCGCAGGATATCGGAGGCACTCTCACCAATGTGCCGGGTCTGGCTGGCGATATAGAAGTAGAGATCGTCATCAAGCTCGATGGTTTTCATAGGGATGCGCTGGACTCGTCGAAATTCGGATGCGGCGATTATACATAGGCAAACCCGACAGCCCAAGCAAGGGGCTGGCAGATGTACATGAATCTCATCGAGAATACGGCATAATAGCGGGCCAAGTGTGTGATCAGCCGCACTGATAGCCGATCCGGACGGGATTTTTTAGAAAAAAAACCACATTTATTTCCCATCCGTTGGACGAAATCCTTTTCTTTCCAGTGCGTTAAATAAAACAGCGATACGTACTCACGACCGACAAGGTGTCATTTTGCAACAAAACAGCATATTGAACTTCAAGGAGCAGGGTCAGGGCCCGGCGGTCATTCTGATCCACGGCCTGTTTGGCAGCCTCGACAACCTCGGCCTGCTGGCCCGTGCCCTCTGCGAGCAGTATCGGGTCATCAGCGTCGATCTGCGCAACCACGGTGGCTCCTTTCATAGCAGCGAGATGAGCTATCCGGCGCAAGCTGCCGATATCCTGACCCTGATGGATCGGCTGGAGATTGCCGACGCTACTCTGATTGGCCACTCGATGGGGGGCAAGGTGGCGATGCAGGTCGCCAAGCTGGCGCCAGCACGTGTAAGCCGTCTAGTCGTCGCCGATATGGCGCCGGTCGCCTATCCCCACTCCCGCCACCAGAATGTGTTCGCCGGACTCAATGCCACCCTGCGCACGCCGCCGCAAAGCCGCAGCGAGGCGGAAGCCATGCTGGCGCAGCACATCGAGATCGCCGGGGTGCGCCAGTTCCTGCTCAAATCCTTCGCCAGAGGCGAGCAGGGCTGGGGTTGGCGCTTCAATGTGCCGGCACTTAAGCAAAACTACGCCAACATCATGGGCTGGCCAGAGGATGATCGCCGCTTCGAGGGGCCGGTGCTCTTTATCAAGGGGGGGGATTCTGACTATATGCAGCCGCAATACAGCGAGGCGGCGCTGGCCCAATTCCCGGCGGCAAAGGTGCGTGTCATCGCCGACACCGGCCACTGGCTGCATGCGGAAAAACCGGCTCTGTTCAACAAATTGGTTGTGGATTTCCTGTCGACAGGCGGTTAACAGTTTCAAATCCTTTGTGATATAGTGCGCCCGTCATAAGGAGTGTGCGCAATCCATGCTAAGTGAACATATCGACCTGATCGAAAGTTTGGGCCTGAAATTATTTTTTCTGGCGATTTTCATCTTGATTGGTCTTGCCATTCATGACGTGCTCAAACGCGGCAATGTGCCCCGTTTTGGCCGTTTTATCGTCTGGTTGGTACTGTTTCTGGGTTGTGCGGGTTTTGTCGCCAAGGGGCTGATCGAACTGGGCTGGGAAGGCTCAGGACTCGGCTAACTTATTTTCATCTGTGATGTATGGCCAAACAGCAAACTGATCGAACAACACTGGATCTGTTCGCAAATGAGAAGCGCCCCGGCAGGCCAAAGACCAATCCACTCCCCCGCGAGACCCAGCTCAAGATCAACAAGCGTAACCAGCTTAAGCGCGATCGGGAAAATGGGCTGAAGCGGGTAGAGTTAAAGGTGGAGGCCGAGTTGCTGGAGCGCCTGAACCAACTTGCGTTACAACAGAACATCAGCCGAGCCGAGCTGATCCAATCTATTCTGAAACAACAGATTGAGTCCGCCTTTGCGGTGGACATTGCAGTCTGAGCGTTGAGCATTAACACCAAATACGGGTAACTAAACACTATGGCAAGTGTAGGTCTGTTTTTTGGCAGCGATACCGGTAACACCGAAGCTGTCGCCAAGATGATCCAGAAAGAGCTGGGCAAAAACCTGATTGAAGTCCGCGACATCGCCAAGAGCAGCAAGGCCGACATCGAGAGCTTTGACCTGCTGATGTTCGGCATCCCGACTTGGTACTATGGCGAAGCCCAGGCCGACTGGGACGACTTCTTCCCTGATCTGGGCGAAATCGACTTCACCAACAAGCTGGTCGCCATCTTCGGTTGCGGTGATCAGGAAGACTACTCCGAGTACTTCCTCGACGCCATGGGCACCCTGCGTGACATCGTCGAAGCCAAAGGCGCCATCATCATCGGCCACTGGCCGACTGCCGGCTACGAGTTTGAAGCCTCCAAGGCGCTGGTCGATGACAAGCACTTTGTCGGTCTGGGTATCGATGAAGATCGCCAGCCGGAGCTGACCGCCGAGCGCGTCAAGGGCTGGTGCAAACAGCTGCACGAAGAGATGTGCCTGGGCGAGCTGGAGTAATCCGCCTACCCTCATACCTCTGACAACAAGGGCCCCGACGGGGCCCTTGTTGTATCTGCTTGTTGCGATGCCTGCCTTTATTCTCCCCTGTTATTCACCCCTGTGCTCCGGTTTGGCCCGCACATAGAGGGTGCGCTTGACCTGCGCCACCAGCTCGCCGCTCTTGTCCTGCACCGTGACCTCGAATTCGGGGAAGTGCTTGTTGCCACCTTCAGTCGCCGCCACGATTTCGGCCAGCTTGCCCTCGGTCAGGTTGAACTCGGCCACCAGCTTGCCCTTGCCCGGCTTGATGTAGTTGATGCTGCCCGCCTTGTCCCAGACGTAGTAGCGATTCTTGAAGTAGCCCATCAGCATCAGCGGATAGATGGGGTCCGTCATGGCAAACATGCTGCCGCCAAACTGGGTGCGGTTGGCGTTCTTGTTCCACCAGCGGGATTTCAGGGTCACCCGACAGTAGCGAAAGTCATCGCTCAGGGTCTCTATCTTGATACCGGCGCCCCAGAAGGGGGGCCAGGCGTTGAGTGCGCGGCGCACCCAGGCCGCATTGTCAAAAAGCCAATCCATGGATCTCATCCGACCAGAAATATGAAAGTTACATCTTATCAACATCTGCCATACCGGCAAGTCGGACGACACGATTGATTATTTCAATCCAATCGGCCATTTAGGACTAAACCCCTTGAATTGCTGGGTTTATTTTTAGGGAGGCTACGACCTATAATGACAGGCCAAGCGAGTTCAAGGTTGCCATTCCTGCGGCAGTCCATCAGAATAACCCCACCTTCGAGAATGCGAATAAGTAGAATATGGCAGACAACAACCAAGCGTTAAAAAAGGCCGGGCTCAAGATCACCTTGCCCCGGGTCAAAATCCTGGAAATCCTGCAACAGCCGGATTGCCAGCACACCAGCGCCGAAGATCTCTATAAACGACTGATCGACCTGGGTGAAGAGATTGGTCTCGCTACCGTCTATCGCGTTCTCAACCAGTTTGATGATGCCGGTATCGTTACCCGTCACCACTTCGAAGGTGGCAAGTCGGTATTCGAGCTGGCGACTCAGGAGCACCACGACCACCTGGTTTGCCTTGACTGCGGCAAGGTGATCGAGTTCTCCGACGAAGTGATCGAACAGCGTCAGCGCGAGATCGCCAAGAAATTCAATATCCGTCTCACCAACCACAGCCTCTACCTCTACGGTCACTGTGCAACAGGTGAGTGCAAGCACGACGAATAAGTCGCCCGCGACTTGCAGATAACGGACAATAAAAAAGCCAGCATCAGCTGGCTTTTTTATTGTCCGGCGCAGGCCGTGGCATCGCACAGGGCAGGGTCTCCCCTGCCCTACTGAGTTAGCCTTCGACTTTGCCCCAGGAGTCGCGCAGGGCAACGGTGCGGTTGAACACCAGATGCTCCGGGCTGGAGAGCTTGTTGTCGGCGCAGAAGTAACCTTCACGCTCGAACTGGTAAGCCTGCTCCGGCTTGGCGTTCTTCAGGGATGCCTCAACACGAGCCCCCTCGATGATCACCAGGGATTCCGGATTCAGCGCAGCTTCGAAGTCATCCTCAGCGCCCGGGTTCGGTACCTTGAACAGACGATCGTAGAGACGCACTTCCGCTGGCAGGGAGTGAGTGGCGCTGACCCAGTGGATCACCCCTTTCACCTTGCGGCCATCGGCCGGATCCTTGCCCAGGGTCTCGGGGTCGTAGGAGCAGTAGATGCAGGTGACTTTGCCATCGGCATCTTTCTCGATGCGCTCGGCCTTGATCACATAGGCATTGCGCAGACGCACTTCCTTGCCCAGCACCAGACGCTTGAACTGCTTGTTCGCCTCTTCTTTGAAGTCCGCTTCGTCGATGAAGATCTCGCGGGTGAAGTTCAGCTCGCGGGTACCCATCTCGGCATTGCTCGGGTGGGCCGGGGCAGTCAGCACTTCGTCGGCAGCCAGGTTCTCGATAACCACTTTCACCGGATGCAGCACGGCCATGGCGCGCGGCGCATGCTCGTTGAGGTCTTCGCGGATGCAGGCTTCCAGCATGCTCATCTCGACGATGTTGTCCTGCTTGGTGACGCCGATGCGCTTGCAGAACTCGCGGATGGAGGCCGGAGTGTAGCCGCGACGACGCAGACCGGAGACGGTCAGCATGCGCGGGTCATCCCAACCATCGACGTGCTTCTCGGTCACCAGCAGGTTCAGCTTGCGCTTGGACATGACGGTGTACTCGAGGTTCAGACGAGAGAACTCGTACTGACGGGGGTGGCAGTCGATGGTGATGTTGTCCAGCACCCAGTCGTACAGACGACGGTTGTCCTGGAACTCCAGGGTACAGATGGAGTGGGTGATCCCTTCCAGCGCGTCCGAGATGCAGTGGGTGAAGTCATACATCGGGTAGATGCACCACTTGTCACCGGTCTGGTGGTGGTGGGCAAACTTGATGCGGTAGATCACCGGATCGCGCATCACCATGAAGGGAGATGCCATGTCGATCTTGGCGCGCAGGCAGGCGGTGCCTTCGGCGAACTCGCCGTTCTTCATCTTGGCAAACAGCGCCAGGTTCTCTTCCACGCTGCGATCGCGGAACGGGCTGTTCTTGCCCGCTTCAGTCAGGGTGCCACGGTACTCGCGCATCTGCTCGGGCGTCAGCTCGTCCACATAGGCCAGACCCTTTTCAATCAGCTCGATGGCATAGCCGTGCAGCTTGTCGAAATAGTCGGAGGAGTAGCAGATCTCGCCGCTCCACTGGAAGCCGAGCCACTGTACGTCCTGCTTGATGGACTCTACGAACTCGATGTCTTCCTTCACCGGGTTGGTGTCATCGAAACGCAGGTTGCACTGGCCCTGATAGTCACGAGCGATGCCGAAGTTCAGGCAGATGGACTTGGCGTGGCCGATATGGAGATAACCGTTCGGCTCGGGCGGAAAACGGGTATGCACGCTGGTGTGCTTACCGCTGGCCAGATCTTCATCAATGATCTGACGAATAAAGTTAGTTGGGCTGTTCGCCTGACTCATGGCTCACCTCAAAAAAGCGTCACTGGCGGAAGTTGTGCCGGCTGGCACCCTCATCCCCCCGCCGTCAAGCCGGGTATGATCCCTCATTACGGGCGCTGCCTCAACCTGAATTTGGCACTTCCGGGCCATTTCCCGGCCATTGCGCCACTAAAAACGGGCGGGGTTGGCACATTGCGCAGCAAATGCATAAAAAAGCCCCGCACAAGGCGGGGCTAAAAGTGATGAAAAACAAAACAGACAATTACACACAACAAAGGCTCACACGCACAGTCAACCTTTCCCAAACCCGATGCGCCATCGCCCTTGGGAAAGGCGGGTCTTGCGACCCACCTTGCATTAACGGTTGACTGCTATCAGTTCAGTTCGGTGACGCGGCTGGTGCGCTTGCCATCGAAGCTGGTGGTACGCAGGTAGACCTTGCCATTCACGCTCGGCTTGGCCGCGGCGTCATAGGCACTCCAGTTGGTGCCGTCCAGGCTGTACTGGATGGGCAGACCCGGCAGATCCACGTTTGCTTCCAGCACACCGTTCACCACTTTGGCACCCGGTACGGAGAGGCGGTATTCAACACCGGCCTGATCCAGTTTCGGCAGCACGCGCTGACCCAGTACGTTGGCAAACTGGTTCCACTCTTTGTTGAGGGTGGCCTTGTTGACATGCTTGGTCTCGCCGGAGAACTCGCGGTTCTTCACGTAATCCAGCTCGAAGCCGCCTTTGTGCCAGGCACGCTCGGCCACGGAGAAGATACGCGGGTAGACCATGTACTCGTACTGAGCATCGGTACGCACGGTTTCACTCCACTGCTGACCGGAGATCCCCTTGAACTTGACCGGATCTTGGTCACCCTTGGCCACGAAGGCGTTGCCGTCGCGGTCAACCGAGGTTTCGGCGTTCTGCGGCAGGTTTTCCGGGGCGAAGGCGAACACCTTGCGCGTGTCGTTGAAACGGGTTGCCCAGTAGTAGCCACGCTCAGCCGGATGTACTTCGTTCGGGAAATCGAAGTAGAGGTAATCCGGGTTGGACAGCACCACTTCGTAACCCTTGTGCGCCCACTTCATCGCTTCGTTGAAGCCACCCCAGTAGAGGGTTTCCCAGAAGTTGACTCGGGTGTTGTCGGTGGCGAAGTCTTTGGCACCGCTGGCGTACTTCAGGCCATCTTCCCACGCCTGCAGGGTAGAGAAGCCGCGGTCTTTGACCATCTGGCCCACTTCCTTGGCGAAGTAAACCGGCAGCTCGCCCACTTCCTTGATCTTGCCTTCGTCGATCATCTTCTGGCACATCGGGGACTTGCCAAACGGCTTGTCCTGCTTGCTGGAATCGACGTTGCCTTTCCAGGCGACCAGCTCTTCTTTCTTGGTGACGGCCGGATCCTGATAGCCACCGCCCTGCATGATGTTCTTCGCCTCATCACCACCGTAGTGCCATGCGGTCAGCGGCTGACCAGCGGCCTGGTGCATCTGGGCAACTTCATCCATTACCTTGGCCACGAAGGTGGCAGCACCTGGCTGGCAAGGGTTGATGAAGGACATCTTGTCGTAGAACTGGACTGAGGTGACGTTGGAGGTGTCAGCCGGATCAGTCAGACGGAACTGGTTGGCTTCCGCTTCTTTGCCTTCCGCCATCAGACGCTTGTAGCGCGCTTCCATGGAGATCACAGCAGCACGAGCGTGGGCCGGCATGTTGATCTCGGGGATCACGGTCACACCGCGGGCCTTGGCATAACGCACCAGATCCACGTAGTCAGACTTGCTGTAGAAACCGGAACCCTGGTTGTCGCTGGTCGGGCCGGAACCCAGTTGCGGCATCAGGCACTTGGTTTCGGACTCGTCGTGGCAACGCTGGCTACCGACCTGGGTCAGCTCCGGCAGACCCGGGATCTCCAGACGCCAGCCTTCATCGTTGGTCAGGCCAAGGTGCAGCACGTTGAGCTTCATGGCAGACATCTGGTCAACCAGCTTCTTCATGGTATCCAGACTGCGGAAGTGGCGGGCCACGTCGGTCTGCATGCCACGGTATTCAAAGCGCGGCGCATCCTCGACGGTCATCGGGCTCACCAGCTTGTCATCAACACCCAGCAGGGAGATCAGGGATTGTGCACCCCAGAATGCCCCGTCGATGTCGCGACCCTGGATCACGGTGCCCTTCTGACCGATGGTCATGTCATAGCCTTCAGCCTGCTTGAGCTTGCTGCCGAGCTTGATGGTCACCGGGTAGCCGGTGTCGGAGAGGGTAACACCCAGCTTGGTCAGTTGAGCCTTCAGGGCCTCGGCGCGATCGCTCGGCAAATCCAGGGCATTGAGCTTGATGGTAGAGAAGTCGATTTGCGGACCAGCCTTGACCACCTGCTTCATCGGGGTCGGCAGGATCTGGTTGTCAATCTTGCCAGCCGGCAGCAGGGTGCTGGTCTGGTTGGCCGCGAAACGGGTTTCGCTGTTCATCAGGATGTTCTTGTCATCCTTGGTGCGCTTCCAGCCATCGGCCGGCATCGGCTTCTCGTAGGTGCTGGCATCATTGATGTTGCTCATGCTGGCCAGTACTTTCGGCTCGGCACCTTCGCTGGCGACATACCAGTTCGGCATGATGTCAGATTCGAACAGTACCCAGTATTCCACCACCAGCGGCACTTCGACCGTGGCATCCTTGGCAAAGCCCTGGAACTTCTCGGTTGGCGTCAAACGATAGAGATCGCCGGTCAGGTGAGTGATGGTGAACTGGTCGTTATCC
Source organism: Aeromonas sp. QDB23 (assembly GCF_027707745.1). NCBI lineage: Bacteria > Pseudomonadati > Pseudomonadota > Gammaproteobacteria > Aeromonadales > Aeromonadaceae > Aeromonas > Aeromonas sp. QDB23. The sequence goes on along the minus strand of NZ_JAPCJA010000002.1, from coordinate 178,703 downwards.
ACACGCTGGATACGACGGATGGAGGAGACGTAGATGCTCCAGTCTTTGGAGGTCACGTCAGCACCGGTGTTGGTCAGGTGCAGCTTGGCAACGCCACAGCTCGCCCACTCGGAACCGAGCGCCTGGCAATCGAGGCCGGCACCGGCACCGTCGTTGGTGACCACTTCATACTTGACCACCAGGTTACTGGCGAGGGAGTCGACCACGGCCTGCTTGGCGGCATCGGCTGCCAGCGCAGGACCGGCAAAAACGGTAGACATGGCAATGGCTAACAGAGAATGTTTCAAGTTCATAACTGCTGCTCTCATTTGAAGTAAAGGTTGGATTTTCTTGGCTTTTTTATATTGGGCCCCGGAGCGGGGCCCTTAGTTATGTCAACAATGGACTTAGACTTGAGGTGAGCGAGTGCTCGATTAACGCAGGGCTTTCATCTCACCGGCGATGATTTCGGCCAAGGGGCCCAGAATCACCTGCAGGTTCTGCTCACCGAGTTTGACCACACCGGCCGCACCCAGGGCTTTCAGCTTGCGCTCATCGACGACGCTGCGGTCTTTCAGAGTCAGACGCAGACGGGTTATGCAGGCATCGATGGAGACCAGGTTTTCTTGACCACCCAGCACTTCCAGGTATTGCTTGGCCAGCTCGGTACGGTTGGTAGATTGGGCGACAGCCGGAGCTGTGTCCTCATCTTCCTCACGACCCGGGGTTTTCAGGTTCAGCTTGGCAATCACTGCGCGGAACACCACGTAGTAGAGGCCGAAGAACACCAGACCCTGAGCAATCAGCATGTACCAGTTGGTCGCCAACGGGTTACGGCTGGAGAGCACCATATCCACCAGGCCGGCACTGAAGCCGAAACCAGCCATCCAGTGCATGGAGGCAGCGATGAACACGGAGATACCGGTCAGTACGGCGTGGATGACATACAGTACCGGCGCCACGAACATGAAGGAGAACTCGAGCGGCTCGGTGACACCGGTGAAGAAGGAGGCAAAGGCAGCTGCGATCATGATGGAAGCAACTTTCTCTTTGTTCTCTTTCTTGGCGGAGTGGTAGATGGCCAGAGCGGCACCCGGCAGACCGAACATCATGATGGGGAAGAAGCCAGCCTGGTACATACCGACCACGCCTTTCACCTGATCCAGGCTCTTGCCAGCGGCCAGCGCGGCATCGATGGTAGCCTGACCACCCAGGAAGTTCGGGATGTCGTTGATACCGGCCACGTTGAACCAGAACACGGAGTTCAGGGCGTGGTGCAGACCAATCGGGATCAGCAGACGGTTGAAGAAGGCGTAGATACCGGCGCCAGTGGAACCCAGGCTCACGATGGATTCACCGAAGGAGACCAGACCACCGTAGATTGCCGGCCATACCGCCATCAGGATGAAGGAGACAACGATCATCACGACGGAGGTTACGATCGGTACCAGACGACGACCGGAGAAGAAGGAGAGTGCCTTGTGCAGCTCGACGCTGCTGAAGCGGTTGTACAGCTCAGCGGCGATAACACCACACAGGATACCGACGAACTGGTTGCTGATCTTGGCAAACGCGGCAGGAACCTGATCCACCGGGATGCTCTTGATCTGGGCCACAGCACCCGGGCTCAGCAGGGTGGTAACCACCAAGAAGCCGACCAGACCTGCCAGGGCAGCAGAACCGTCTTTATCCTTGGACATACCGTAAGCGACACCGACTGCGAACAGTACGGACATGTTATCGATAATGGCTGCACCCGCCTTAATCAGGAAGGCAGCCAGCGCGCTGTCACCACCCCAACCATTCGGGTCAATCCAGTAGCCAACCCCCATCAGGATCGCTGCGGCAGGCAATACCGCTACCGGCACCATCAGGGCACGGCCGATCTTTTGCAAATAACCGAGAATGTTCACGGTTCCTCTCCTTAGTTAATGTTTTTCTAGAAATTAAGTGCTTATCACGTTTGACGCATAAGCCATCAAGGCTTGATTGGCAGTCTAGGGCTTTTATTTCGCTGCGCAAATTAATAAACCGATAATCGTGATCGTTATCACCCAAACAAGATAAAGGTGGTGGATAGATGTGGCTTAGTTCGCAATCTTTATTTACGCTATAAAACAACTTGAATCCGTCTTAGCCAATTGCCACCGCCAACCCGGTCGCAACCCGAAACAGAGGTATCCATCATGCGCCTGATCCCGTTGAAATCTGCCAGCCAAGTAGGCCTCTGGTCTGCCCGTTACATCGTTGACCGCATCAACGCGTTCAAGCCGACGGCGGATCGCCCCTTCGTACTGGGTCTGCCTACCGGTGGTACTCCGCTCAACACCTACAAGCGCCTGATCGAGTTGCACAAAGCCGGTGAAGTGAGCTTCCAGAACGTGGTCACCTTCAACATGGACGAGTACGTCGGCCTGCCGGAGGATCACCCGGAGAGCTACCACAGCTTCATGCACAACAACTTCTTCTGTCACATCGACATTCGCCCCGAGAACATCAACATCCTCAACGGCAATGCCGACGATCTGGTGGCCGAGTGCAAGCGCTACGAAGAGAAGATCAAGTCCTACGGCAAGATCCACCTGTTCATGGGTGGCGTGGGTAACGATGGCCACATCGCATTCAACGAGCCGGCCTCTTCCCTCTCCTCCCGCACCCGGGTCAAGACCCTGACCGAAGATACCCGCATCGCCAACTCCCGCTTCTTTGGCGGCGACATGGAGCAGGTGCCCAAGCTGGCGCTGACCGTGGGTGTCGGCACCCTGATGGATGCCGAAGAGATCATGATCCTGGTCACCGGTCACAGCAAGGCACTGGCCCTGCAAGCCGCCGTGGAAGGCAGCGTCAACCACATGTGGACCATCTCCACCCTGCAACTGCATCCGAAGGGAATGATGGTGTGCGACGAGCCCTCCACCATGGAGCTCAAGGTCAAGACCGTCCGCTACTTCCAGCAGCTGGAAGCCGCCAACATCGGCCGTCTGTAAGGAGTCGTCATGTACGCATTGACCAACTGCACCCTCTACACCGGCAGCTGCGTGCTGACCGGCTACGGGGTGCTTGTCGAGGGCGACAAGATTGTCGCCATCTCTCACCTGGCCGAGCTGCCAGCGGGCATCGAGCAGATTGACCTCAAGGGCGCCAACCTGACCGCCGGTTTTATCGACGTGCAGCTCAACGGCTGTGGCGGGGTGATGTTCAACACCGACATCACCACCGAGACCCTGGCGACCATGCAGGCCGCCAACCTCAAATCCGGTACCACCAGCTTCCTGCCGACCCTGATCACCAGTCCGGATGCCGACATGAAGCAGGCCGTTGCGGTCACCCGTGACTACATGGCGGCCAACCCCAACGAGGTGCTGGGTGTCCATCTGGAAGGGCCCTACACCAACCTCAAGCGCAAGGGGATCCACCCTGCCGCGCAAATTCGCCAGCCAGCGGACGAGATGATCGACTTCTTCTGCGCCAACGCGGATGCCATCACCAAGATCACCCTGGCACCGGAGCGCAACGAGCCGGCCCATATCCGCCGTCTGGTGGACGCGGGCATTCTGGTCTCGGCCGGTCACACTGCCGCCAGTTACGATCAGGCGATGGCCGGATTCGATAACGGTATTCGCTTTGCGACCCACCTCTACAACGCCATGACCCCGACCCTCAATGGTCGCGAGCCGGGCGTGGTGGGTGCCATCTATGATCGCAAGGATGTCTATGCCGGCATCATCGTCGATGGTCACCACGTTCACTGGGCCAACGTGCGACTGGCACACAAGGTGCTGGGGGAACGACTTGTGCTGGTCACCGACGCCACCGCGGCAGCCGGCGCGCCGGAAGGCTTTGAGAAATTTGATTTTTGTGGCACCACCGTCTTTTTACGCGATGGTCAGTGTGTCGACGAGAATGGTACACTCGGCGGTTCCTCCCTCACCATGATTGAGGGGGTGGAAAATCTGGTCAAGCAGGTCGGATTACCGCTCGATGAAGCACTGAGAATGGCCAGCCTCTACCCCGCTCGCGCCATTGGATGGGACTCACGTCTCGGTAGTATCCAGGTCGGTAAAGTAGCCAACCTCACTGTCTTCGATCAGGACTTCACGGTCCGTGGGACCGTGGTTAACGGACACTACACACAACAGTGACATCATGACTGGCGGACAAATAGCAAACGTAGATCTTATCAAGCAGGTCAACAGTGCAGCCGTGTATCGGCTCATCGATCTGCAAGGCCCCATCTCCCGGGTCAAGATTGCCGAGTTGAGTCAGCTGGCCCCGGCCAGCGTGACCAAAATAACCCGGCAACTGATCGAGCATGGCCTGATCAAGGAGACCTCACCGCAAGCCTCTACCGGCGGGCGGCGAGCCATCTCGTTGACCACCATCAAACAACGCTTTCAGTTTGTCTCTGCCAAGCTGGGCCGTGGCTACCTGCAACTGAGTCTCTATGACCTCGATGGCAAGGAGCTCGACCAGCACGTCACCCAGGTGACCGAGATCGACCAGCAACCCGTGGTCGACATGCTGCTGCGGGAGATTGGCGCCTTTATCGATGCCAACCGCGAACGCAGCCGCAACCTGATCAGCATCGCACTGACTATGCCGGGTCTGGTCAACCCGGAATCCGGTATGGTCATCTACACCCCCAAGTACCAGATCCGCAATCTGGGACTGGCGAAGCTGTTGGAAAACCACTTTAACCTCCCCTGCTACGTGGGTAACGACACCCGCTCGCTGGCGCTGGCCGAACACTTCTTCGGCGAGTCCCGCGACTGCATGGACTCCATTCTGGTGAGTGTTCACCAGGGGACGGGCTCGGGGATCATCACCAAGGGTCAGGTGTTCCTTGGTCAGAACCGCAACGTCGGCGAGATCGGCCATATTCAGGTCGAGCCGCTCGGCAAGCGCTGTCACTGTGGCAACTTCGGCTGCCTCGAGACCATCGCCTCCAACGAAGCGATCATCGACAAGGTGAAGGAGCTCATCAGCCGCGGCCACCAGAGCGCGCTGCAAGAGAAGCACATCACCATTCAGGAGGTGTGCAAGGCGGCCATGGCCGGTGATGAACTGGCCCGCAGCGTGATCGAGAACGTCGGTGAGCATCTGGGACGAGCGGTAGCCATTACGGTCAACCTGTTCAACCCGCAGAAGGTGCTGATCGCCGGCGAAATCACCGCCGCCGAAGAGATCCTCTTCCCGGCCATCCGTCGCTGCGTCGAGCATCAATCCCTGCCGAGCTTCCACCGTGGCCTGCCCATCGTGAAGGCCCGCTTCCAGAACCAGCCGACCTATGGCGGCTTTGCGCTGGTCAAGCGCGCCCTGCTGGAAGGGGATCTGCTGCAGATCATCATGGAGCAGAAGTAAGGACTTACCTTGCGAGATAACAAAACGGCAGCCACTGGCTGCCGTTTTCTATTGTGTGCTCGTTGGAGATTTAGCCCGCCCGACACGGCTTGAACAGATCCAGCTTGTTGTCGTAGACACTTGTCTGCACATCCATGATCCCCAGCATGGAGTGAAACAGGTTATCATGGGAGAAGCGCTGGCTGCTTGCCTCCGCCGCCAGGCAACCCATATCAAGCTGGCGATCGGCCTGTAACTGAGGCGAGAACCAGGTCAACAGCGGCACCCGGGTTTGGTCATCCGGCGCAAACTTGTAGGGGGTGCCGTGCAGATAGAGCCCCATGGCACCGAGGGATTCGCCGTGATCGGAGAGATAGACCAGTCCCACATCGTACTGGCTCTCCAGCGACTTGAGCTTGTCTATCAGTAGCCCCACTACCTTGTCGGTGTAGCGGATGGTGTTGTCATAGGTGTTGACCAGCTCTTCGTTACTGCAGTTTTCAATGTCGCTGCGCGGGCAGTCCGGCATAAAGGCGCGCTCGCTGGCAGGGTAACGACGGAAATAGGTCGGGCCATGGCTGCCCATCAGATGAAAGGCCACCAACTTGTTGCCCTTCATGCCGGCAATCTGCTGATCCAGCCCCTCCAGCAGCACCTCGTCATAGCAGGACTCTCCCTGACAGAGCGCCGGATAGGATTTGGGAAGGATCTCGATGGTCGGCACATTGCGGCACACCCCTTTGCAACCGCCATCGTTCTCTTTCCACAGCACAGATACCCCGGCATGCTGCAGCACATCGAGCAGGCCGTCACGGGAGCTGGCGAGCTGATCATCGTAGCCGCGCCGTGTGAGGTTGGAGAACATGCAAGGCACCGATACGGCGGTTGCCGTGCCGCAGGAACGCACATCCTTGAACGACACCACCCCCTGCTCTTTCGAGGTGAAGCTGTTGGTTGCCTTTCCATAACCGTTCAGGGAGTAGTTCTGGCTGCGCGCAGTCTCCCCCACAACCAGGAACATCAAGGTCGGCTTGCCTCCCCGGGCCACCACCCTGGCGTCAGTCCCCAGATGCTGGTAGGGGATCGGGGTGGCAAACAGTACATCCCGCCCATATTTGTAGAGGCCGTGGACATAGTTGGCGGGCACAATTTCTTTGGCCAGCGACTTGTTGTTACGCCCGACCGAGGCGTAATCCTGATAGTAAAGTGCGGCAACGCCCCCGATAAACAGCAGGGAGATGGCCAGCGCACCTGCCCGCAACGCCAGCCCCTGATACCAGCGAGCTGGATAACGGATCTTGATCGACCAAAGCACCAGAACAGGCAGCAGCCCGGTCAGCAGAAACCAGAGTGCCACCGAGCCATTCAAATAGGCCCCAGCCTCACCACTGTTAGTTTCGATTATGTTCTGCATCATGCCGGCATCGAAGATGACGCCGTATTTGAGCATGGCGTAGCTGACGATGGAGCCGCTCAGGATCAGCAAGGTAAAAAAGGGCTTGAGCACAAACCGGAACGTGAAGGGAATAAACACGGCATTGAGCGCCGCGATCAGCACCAACGGGATCGAGATGGCAAACCCGGCTTTGACATGGGTCAGACCACTGAGCACCGTATAGAAATGCAAAAAGATTGGCCAGTTCAGTACCAGAGCGAAAAAGAGCACCAGCAACAGATTGGTCTGCAGTACACCGAGGGTCACTCGCATAAACAACTCCTACATACCGGCCTACAGAGAGAGGGCGCGGTCAAGCCAACAGAAACGACGGGGCCAGCGTAGGAAGTCAAACTTAAGAACGAATTAAGAAGGGAAGCGTGGTGCTAGTGCGCGCCATCACAGCGTGGGGTAATCACCTCACTCACAATGGATTTTTAGTTGTCTATCCCTTGGATTTTGCTAGCTTGTTGAGTAGGCATTCACGAAATGCAGGTTCACTGATGGCACTGATCCAAGCCTCGATAGAGCAGTTGAGAGTAGGCCACTTTATCCACCTTCCGACCGGCTGGACCAACCATCCGTTCATGTTCAATACGTTCAAGATCAAGGATCAGCAGCAACTCGACATTATCCGTCATCTTGATCTCACCCTGCTGATGGTCGACCCCGACAAGAGCGATCTGCCTATCGAGCCGCTGCTGCGCGGTGATATTCCCGATGCAGGACCTGATCTTGACGAGCTGGAAGAGCTGATTGCCTCGGGCCCGCCCCCCTTTGACGAGAAGGCCTTTCGCCGCTCCATGCGCGCCGCCGACAAAGCCTTTGGCCAGTCCATGAGCGAGCTGCGCGATGCGCTCGGGGCGCTCAATCTCAAACCGGATGAAGGGCTGGCCAACACCGCCCAGATCGTCCGCAATGCCGCCTTCACCCTCAGTCAGCACGAGGGCCCCCTCGGGCTGCACCTTATTCGCAGCCCCCACACCGATATCCTGCTGCAGCACAGTCTCAACGTGGCCTTTATCGCCATGTTGATGGCGCGCGAGCTGGGCATGAATCCCATCGAACTGGAAGAAACCGGTCTGGCCGGACTTATCCACGATATCGGCGAGCTCAAAATACCGAGCCAGATCATCCAGAAGCGTGGGGAGCTCAGCAAGGCAGAGCAGAACTTTCTCAACATGCACCCGCAATACGGGCTCGACATGCTGACCCAGCTCAACGCCTTTGAGCCGAAAATCCGTCAGGTCGCCCATCTGCACCACGAGCGACTCGATGGCAGCGGCTATCCGCTCGGGATCAAGGGGGGGGAGATCCCGCCGCTGGCCCGGCTGATCGGACTGGTCGACTTCTACGACGAACTGCTCCATCCCCGCAACAGCGGTACCCCGGCGGCGCCGAGTCAGGCCATCAGCCAGCTCTACAAGTTATCCCAGAAGAAGTTCGACCAGAATCTGGTCAAGTTGCTGGTCAAGGTGCTGGGGGTCTATCCGCCAGGATCACTGGTGAAACTCTCGGACGAGAGCATCGCGCTGGTGCTCTCCACCGAGCCCACCATGCCCCTCAAACCGAAGATCCTGCCCTATATCAAGGCGCAGCGGCCGGAAGCGGTCGCCATGATCGATCTGCGGGAAGATGAACGCACCATCACCGCGTTTATCAAACAGGACGAACTGGATGAGGGACAACGGCAGTTCTTCAATCTGACCCGCCGCTTCTGCTACTACTTTGCCTTCTGAGTTATCCCCAGAAGCTGGGGATAACTCATTGGACAAACCGGAATAATTGCTCGAATCCCTATCCCAAGGTTGCCATCTGACCATGTATAAAAAACGCCCAGCCATGGGGCTGGGCGGAGCATGCCACCTCCGTGTAGCGTATCCAGCGGATACTTCCATGCTCTACCCATCAATATCAACCCGTGGCCGCTTACACAAATATCAATTTAACATGCTGATTTAATATGGTTTTATCCACCTGTTCTGGCAAACTGGCGGCCCGTTGCAGCCCTTTTGGCCAACAGAACAAGATCTTGATCACACTTATTCACGGGCTGGTTATTTTTTCACCCGACTTATGAGGAACGTTTTTTATGCAGTTGGTCCTCTCCTTGCTGCAACAGATGAGCGTCAGCCTGGTGATCGCCTATCTCTTCTCCAAAAGTCCGCTGCTGCGCCCGCTTGCCAACTATTCGGTGAGACTACCTCACAAGATACTGATATACATCATCTTTTCCAGCTTTTGCATCCTCGGCACCTATGTCGGCCTCGATATCGACGATGCCATCGCCAACACCCGGGCGGTCGGCGCCGTGTTGGGGGGGCTGTTGGGGGGCCCGCTGGTGGGATTTCTGGTGGGATTGACCGGTGGTCTGCACCGCTACACGCTGGGGGGATTTACCGATCTCGCCTGCGCCATCTCCACCACCTGCGAAGGCTTGCTCGGCGGAGTGGTGCACTGGCGGCTGATGCGCGCGGGGCGAACGGATGCCCTGTTTCAACCTCGGATCGCCTTCTTTACCACCCTCTATGCCGAGATCATGCAGATGCTGATCATCCTGCTGGTGGCCACCCCGTTCGACAAATCCCTGCTGCTGGTGCGCACCATCGCCACCCCGATGATTTTGGCCAACTCCTGCGGCGCTGCGCTCTTTATCAGCATGATCCGCGACCAGCAGCAGATGTATGAAAAGTTCTCACGGGTCTTCTCCGCCAAGGCGCTCAACATCGCCAACCGCACCGTAGGGATCATGAGTCAGGGCTTTACGCCAGAGGCGAGCAGCAAGATTGCCCGCATCATTCAGGAAGAGACCGGCGTAGGGGCCGTTGCCATCACGGACACCGAGAAAATCCTCGCTTTTATCGGCACCGGGGAAGATCACCACCTGCCGGGCACCCCCATTGCGTCGGCCATCACCATGAAGGCCATCGCCCGCAACAAGGTGCTGTTTGCCGATGGCAACAGCCAGCCCTATCGCTGCAGCCTCTCACCCGCTTGCCAGCTGGGCTCAGTGCTGGTGATCCCGCTGCAGGGAGACAAGGGGGTGATCGGCACCATCAAGCTCTACGAGCCGAAGAAGCGGCTGTTTCTCAAGATCAACCACACCCTGGGGGAAGGGATTGCCAACCTGCTGTCACAGCAGTTGCTGGCCGGTCGGCTGGAGCAGCATCAGCGGCTGCTGGTGCAATCCGAACTCAAGCTGATCCAGGCGCAGATCAACCCCCACTTCCTGTTCAACACCCTCAACACCATCAGTGCCATCACCCGGCGCGATCCGGACAAGGCGCGGGGTCTGCTGCTGCACCTCTCCCTGTTCTTTCGCAAGAATCTCAAGCGCCAGAGCGGCCTTGCCACCCTGCAGGAGGAGCAGGAGCACTGCCAATCCTATCTGGAGATCGAACTGGCCCGTTTTGGCGACAGATTGACGGTGATCAACGAGATCCCGCCCCATCTGGCCACACTGCGGCTGCCCAGTTTCACCCTGCAACCGCTGATCGAGAATGCCATCAAGCACGGCATCTCGACCCTGCTGGAGCAGGGGCGCATTCGCCTCTGGACCGAGGAACAGCCCGCCAGCGTCACCATCCATGTGGAAGATAATGCCGGCACCTGGCAAGCGCGCCCGACCGGTGACGGTCTTGGCATGACCATCGTCGACCGGCGACTGAAGAGCGCCTTTGGCGAACGCTACGGCGTGACCATTGCGTGCGAACCGGAGCAGTGGACCCGGGTGTCGTTCACCATCCCCAAGGAGCAACCATGATCCGCACCCTGATTGTCGATGACGAACACTACGCCCGCGAAGAGCTGAAGCTGCACCTGACCTGCGATCCCGCCATCGAGATCGTGGGGGAAGCGGCCAACGCCATCGAGGCGCTGCCGCTGATCCAGCGGCTCAGGCCCGACGTGGTGTTCCTCGATATCCAGATGCCCAAGCTGAGCGGGATGGCGCTGGTGGCCATGCTCGACCCCCTGCCCCGCATCGTCTTTGTCACCGCCTTTGACGAGTACGCCATTCAGGCCTTCGAGGAGAATGCCTTTGACTACCTGCTCAAGCCGGTGGAGCCCGCCCGGCTGGCCAAGACCCTCGCCCGCCTCAAGCAGGATATCTCGCCACAGCCGGTCGAGCGGCTGGCCCCCACCATCGAACACATTCCGGGCTATCTGCACAACCGGGTCAGGCTGCTGCCCATCGCACAGGTGGAGTATGCCTTCTCCGATCTTGGCGGCGTCCATGTGGCCTGTCAGGGGGAGCTGTTCCACACCCAGCTCACCCTCAAATCGCTGGAGGAGAAGAGCCCGCTGCTGCGCTGCCATCGCCAGTATCTGGTCTCCCCCAACGCCATCTTCGAGATCCAGCTGCTGGATAACCAGCTGGCGGAGATCGTCACCCCGAGCGGAGCCAGGGTGCCGGTCAGCCGTCGTTATCTCAAGGAGCTCAAGGATCAACTGGGACTGGACTGAGCCGTGGAGTGTGCGCCGGATCACAGCCGGCGACCGCTCGGCGCGCCATGACGCCGCTCGGGCCGTTTCACCTGCCAGAGCAGAGCAATCGTTTTAGACTCGCTGTGCAAATCAAAAAATAACAATGCAGGAGCGTAGCAATGATCTGGTTCTTCCTCTGTGTCGGCTTACTTGTCGCCGGCTATTTCATCTATGGCAAGTTCATCGAACGGATATTCGGCCCGAAACCTGAGCTGAAAACCCCCGCCATCACCATGGCTGACGGGGTGGACTATGTCCCCATGTCGGACAAAAAAGTCTATCTGGTGCAACTGCTCAACATCGCCGGTGTCGGCCCCATCTTCGGCCCGATCCTCGGTGCCCTCTACGGTCCGGTCGCCATGCTCTGGATCGTCTTTGGCTGCATCTTCGCCGGTGCGGTACACGACTACTTCTCCGGCATGCTGTCAGTGCGCGCCAAGGGCGCCTCGGTGCCGACCGTGGTCGGTGAGCATCTGGGCACCGCCGCCAAGCACTTCATGAACCTGTTCGCCGTGGTGCTGCTGATGCTGGTGGGTGTGGTGTTCGTACTGAGCCCAGCAGGGCTGCTCGCCAACCTCACCTCCACCGATCTGGTCTACTGGATCGTGGCGATTTTTGCCTACTACATCCTCGCGACCATAGTCCCCATCGACAAGATCATTGGCCGCTTCTATCCCATCTTCGGCGCCCTGCTGGTGTTCATGTCGGTCGGCCTCATCATCGGTCTGATCGCCTCCGGCAAAGGCTTCTACAACACCGGGATGGACTTCTCCAACCTGCACCCGACCGAACTGCCGCTGTGGCCGCTGCTGTTCATCACCATCGCCTGTGGCGCGGTATCGGGCTTCCACGCCACCCAGTCACCGCTGATGGCGCGCTGCATGCAAAACGAGAAATCCGGCCGCTTCATTTTCTACGGTGCAATGATCGGTGAAGGGATCATCGCCCTGATCTGGTGCACCCTGGGTCTCTCCTTCTACGACAGCACCGAAGCACTCAACGCCACCATGGCCAACGGCGGCCCGGCCGCTGTGGTACACGAAGTCTCCACCAGCCTGCTCGGCACCGTGGGCGGCATTCTGGCCATCCTCGGCGTGGTGATCCTGCCCATCACCTCCGGTGACACCGCGTTTCGCAGTGCGCGCCTGATCGTGGCGGACTTCCTGAAGATGACCCAGAAGCCGCTGGCCAAGCGTCTGCTGATCGCCATCCCCATGTTCATCCTTGGTTTCATCATCTCCAAGGCCGAGTTCGGGGTGATCTGGCGCTACTTCGGCTGGGCCAACCAGACCACCGCCGTCATCATGCTGTGGGCTGCTGCCGCCTTCCTTATCAAAGAGGGCAAGCTGCACTGGGTCTGCACCCTTCCTGCCATGTTCATGACCGCCGTGGTGTTCACCTATCTGGCCAACGCCCCCATCGGGTTCGGGCTGGAGATGGGGATCTCCACCATCATCGGTCTGGCAGCCACCGCAGTGATTACCGTTGCCTTCCTGGTGAAATTCCGCCAGCCGCTGGTCAGCCGTGCCAGTGAAGGGTAATACGGCAAAAAATGCTGCAAAAAACAGCATAAAAAGGCGCCTTATGGCGCCTTTTTTAATGACAAATAAAGTAATAACAAAACTCTGTGATGGCTTCAGCTTCAATACAGCGAAAGCGCTTAAGATTCCGTGCGAAATAACGATAAATATGTGATTCTTAATTGCTTTAGTGCTTGTTGGAACCCATGATTAAGCTGCGCGTCATGCCAGTGGAGGTTATAAATGGCCCTTGATTATTTTGCTCTTGGCCTGCTCGTCTTTGTCGGGCTGGTCATTTTTTATGGAATTATCGTGATCCACGATATTCCCTACGATATTGCCAAACACCGGAATCACCCTCATCAGGATGCCATTCATGTCGCGGGTTGGGTCAGCCTGTTTACCCTGCATGTGTTGTGGCCCTTCCTCTGGATCTGGGCAACCCTCTATCGGCCGGATCGCGGCTGGGGCTTTAGCCAGCGGTTGGAAAAAGATGAAGACGATCTGGCCGCTCTCAAGCAGGAGCTGGCCGATCTGAAGAGCCGTATCAACACTATCGAACAGAGTGAGCAACAGGGATAAACCATGGACCTGCTACTGATCCTGACTTATACGGCACTGTGTGTGGCCGTATTCAAAATCTTCCGTATCCCGCTCAACAAGTGGACGGTTCCCACTGCCGCACTGGGTGGCATCATCATCATCGGCGCCCTGATCATACTGATGAACTACAACCATCCCTACTCGGAGATGGCGCGCAATTACTACATATCCACCCCGATTGTGCCGCTGGTCAAGGGCCGGGTCGTTGAAGTCCCGGTGAAGCCCAACCAGCTGGTGAAAAAAGGGGATGTGCTGTTTCGCCTTGATGATGAGCCGTTCCGCCTGAAGGCAGACAGCCTCGCCGCACGGGTCGAATCCAACCGCGAACACCTCAAATCCATCGAAGCGCGGCTGCGCTCCGCCAAGCTGGATCGGGATCGCGCCAAAGAGCTGATGCAACGTGGTGTCGGCAAACAGCGTGATCTGGATGTCAGCCAGGCCAACGTAGACGATATCGTGGCCCAGATTGACCAGCAGAAAGCCACCCTGAACGATCTGCAAGCTCAGCTGCTGGAAGCCAAGTATCAGCTGGCCCAAACCGTGGTCTATGCCCCGAGCGATGGCCATGTAGTGCAGCTGGCCCTGCGCCCCGGCATGATCGCCACCCCCTTCATGTACCGCCCGGTGATGACCTTCATCCACAAGGATGAGACCGCCTATGTCGGCTGGTTCTGGCAAAACAGCATGCAGCGTCTGGCGATTGGCGACGAGGCCGAAGTGGTGATCGATGGCATCCCCGGCAAGATCTTCAAGGGCAAGGTGACTGCAGTGATCCCGGCCATTGCCGCCGGTAACGTGCAAGCCAACGCCGGTCTGCTGGATCAGACTACTGCGGTGCGTCCGGGCCGTCTGCCTGTGATCATCTCCATCACTGACCCCGAGTGGCCCAAGTATCAGGTGATCGCCGGTGCCAGTGGTCAGGCTGCTATCTATACCCACTACTTCCACCATGTCTCCATCATGCGGAAAGTGTTGCTGCGCATGGCAAGCTGGATGAACTACATCTTCCCGTTCCATTAATCAGCACCCTACCTCCCAGCGGGCCGGCATCATGCCGGCCCGCTGTTTTTGTGGCGGCAAGATCCCTATAATGGCGCCACACCATGCCCAAACGCCACACCCTCATGTTCGTTCTCAGACCCTATCAAACCGACGCAGTCAACGCCGTGATCAGCCACTTTCGCAAACACCCGGACCCCGCCGTGGTGGTGCTGCCCACCGGTGCGGGCAAGAGTCTGGTGATCGCCGAACTGGCCCGCAAGGCACGCGGTCGGGTGCTGGTGCTGGCCCACGTCAAGGAGCTGGTGGAGCAGAACCACGCCAAATACGAGGCGTGGGGGCTCAAGGCCGACATCTTCGCCGCAGGGCTGGATCGCAAGGAGGCGAGCGCTCAGGTGGTGTTCGGCTCGGTGCAATCGGTCGCCCGCAATCTGGCGGCCTTCGACGGCGCCTTCTCGCTGCTGATCATCGACGAGTGCCACCGGGTCTCGCTCGATGACGACAGCCAGTACCATCAGGTGATCGAGCATCTCAAGGCAGCCAATCCCGCCCTCAAGATCCTAGGTCTCACCGCCACCCCCTATCGGCTCGGGCTGGGCTGGATCTACCGACGCCACTACCACGGCATGGTCAAGAGCCACGGCGAGCGGCTGTTTGGCGACTGCGTGTTCGAGCTGCCCCTGCGCTTCATGGTGAAAAACGGCTACCTGACGCCGCCGCGCATGGTGGATGCCCCCATCGTCCACTACGACTTCAGCAAGCTGGTGGCTCGGGAGAACGGCCTGTTCAGCGAGGCGGATCTTAACGGCGAGCTCAAGCGCCAGCAGCGGGTTACCCCTCATATCCTGAGTCAGGTGCTGGAGTATGCCGCCGACCGGCAGGGGGTGATGATCTTCGCCGCCACCGTCGAGCACGCCCGGGAAATTCAGGGGCTGTTGCAGGCCCAATCCCAGAGTGCAGCCCTTATCACTGGCGAGACCCCGGGGCCGGAACGCGATGCCCTTATCAGCGCCTTCAAGGCACGGGAGATCAAGTTTCTGGTCAACGTGGCGGTGCTCACCACCGGCTTCGATGCCCCCCATGTCGATCTGATCGTGATGCTGCGCCCCACCGAGTCGGTGTCGCTCTATCAGCAGATTGTGGGTCGGGGCCTGCGCCTGTCGCCGGGCAAGGAGGATTGTCTGGTGCTCGACTATGCGGGCAACAACTTCAACCTGTTCGCCCCTGAAGTGGGGGAACCCCGCCCCCACGCCGGTACCGAACCGGTGCAAGTGCCCTGCCCCGCCTGCGGCTTTGCCAACACCTTCTGGGGCAAGACCGACGAGGATGGCAAGGTGATCGAGCACTACGGCCGCCGCTGTCAGGGGCTGTTTGAAGATGACGAGGGCAATCGCGAGGAGTGCGACTACCGCTTTCGCGCCAAGATTTGCCCGGGCTGCGGCGCAGAGAATGACATTGCCGCCCGCCGCTGCCAGAGCTGCGATCAGCTGCTGGTGGATCCGGACGACAAGCTTAAAGAGGCGCTCAATCTCAAGGATTGCATGGTCATTCGCTGCGCAGGGCTAACCCTCACCGCAGGGCGCGGCAAACAGGGGGAACGGCTGGAGGTGACCTACCACGATGAGGATGGTCTGACCCTCAGCGAATACTTCGGTTTTCACTCCCCGGGCGCACAACGCTTGTTTCAACAGCGCTTTGTGCGTCATCATTGGCCCGCCCCGGGGCTGGAGCCTGAATTCACCACCTTGGCGAGCGTGCTGGCGTGCGAGCGCCAGTTCCGTCATCCGGATTTTGTCATCGCCCGCAAATCGGGTCGCTTCTGGCAGATAAAAGAGAAGATTTTTGATTATGAGGGTCGCTATCGCACCGCCAACTCGATGGCGTGATGGCCAGGCGACCGGCATCAATCCCACGAATTGCGTTACCCCCGTCGATCCCGCATCGGCAGGTTGAATTATCAGGGTCGGCACCACTGCCGGGCCCCTTCGTCACGTTAGAGGATGTTATGCAGCGGCTGTTGATTGGTTTTTGTGCTCTCTTTTCTCTGGCGGCTCAGGCCGCCCCGCTGACGCCCCCTCAGGGTGGCCAGTACGCCATCATAGTGCAGGGCAATAACGGCGTGGAGTTCGCCCGCCATGCGGATCAGATGATCGCCCCTGCCTCCACCATGAAGGTGCTCACCGCACTGGCAGCCCGCCTCGAGCTCGGTGCCGATTTCCGCTTCGCCACCGACATTCAGGCCCAGCCGGGCGCCAAACAGGGTGACACCATCAACGGCGATATCTGGATCAACTTCGTCGGCGACCCCACCCTCTCCCGCATGGATCTGCTGGCGCTCTTCAAGCAACTCGGGGTCAACCAGATCAAGGGCAATGTCTACGTCAACACCGGCGCCTACAACGGCTACGAGCGCGGCAACGGCTGGTCGTGGGGGGATCAGACCCTCTGCTTCGCCGCTCCGGTCTCCTCGGTCATCATCGACAAGAACTGCGCCTACGGCACCATCACCGCCACCCAGATCGGCAAACCGGCGGTTGGCAATGTGGCCACCGGCGTCCCCATCGGCATCGGTGCAGACAACGTGGAAGTGATGAGCTACGCCGACATGGCGCGCCAGTTCTGCGCGCTGGAAGTGGACATGGCCAAGGGCAACTTCTACGAGCTCAAGGGCTGCATCACCCCGAACAAGGATCCACAGGGTCTGCGTTTCGCCATCCACGATGTGGAAGCCTGGGGCTGGGACAACATCCGCTGGGCGATGAACCGGGCGGGCATCAAGCATGATGGCCTGCTGCGAGTCACTCACAAGTCACCGGTCGGCGCCGAGACACTGGGCACCCACTACTCGGTCTCCCTGCCGGTGATGCTCGCCAAGATGCTGAAGAAATCGGATAACCTCTACGCCGATACCTTCCTCAAAACCGTGGGTCGTCACTACTACAACAAGCCGGGCAGCTATCGCAGCGGCACCATGGCGGTACGCGCCATTCTGACCAAGAACGGTATCGATCTGGGCAACGCCACCCTGGCCGACGGCTCCGGCCTCTCTGCTCACAATCTCATCAGCGCCCGTCAGATGCTGTCGGTGCTCAACTTTATCCAGAAAAACGATGCAGAGCTTGGCCTGATCAAGCTGCTGCCAAGCTCCCAGGTGGATGGCACTCTGGCGTGGCGGCGCAGCGTCACCGCCCCCATGATGAAGAACAAGGTCCACGCCAAGACAGGCACCATCACCGGTACCTCCAATCTGGTGGGCTTTATCGATACCGCAGGCGGCCAGCGCAAGGCGTTCGTGATGTTCCAGCGCGGCCTGTCGCAAGATCCGGCGACCCATGAACGCTACCGTGCCAGCAAGGCACCCGGGCCCTGGACCGTATTCGAGAAGGGGGTGCTGGAGAGCATCTATCAGCAGCAACCGATCCAGATCGCCGAGCCGCAGTGATGCCGTAATAGGTCCACTCGAATCACTGTATCGATAATTTCGGCTTCAAGTCGCCACGAGGCAGGGCTATGCTGTTGCCTGCCTCATATCAACGGCCATAGCAAAACGGCTTAAAGAACGGAGAGAAAATATGTTTGCAGTGATTTTTGGTCGCCCGGGTTGCCCCTACTGTGTCCGTGCCGTACAGATCGCCGAGCAGCTGACCGAGCAGCGCGATGACTTCAAATTCCGCTACGTGGATATCCATGCCGAAGGGATCACCAAAGAAGATCTGGCCAAGAGCGCCGGCAAGCCGGTCAATACCGTGCCGCAGATCTTCCTGGACGAGCAGCACATCGGTGGCTGCACCGATTTCGAAGCCTACGCCAAAGAGAATCTGGGTCTCTACCAGTAATGCCTGCGGGTCAGCTCGAGCGGGTTAACCGCCAGAGCGTATAAAAAAATCCGGCGCCATCAGGCGCCGGATTTTTTATGAGCGGAACTCGCACATCATCCCCGATCAAGGGGTCACCGACTGGGCGGCAAAGCGCGCAATGATGGGGTTGTGATCGGAAGAGTCGGTCGCCGGTGAGCTCACTTCGACCAAGTCCAGATTGCGGTAGTAGAGGTGATCCAGCGGACGACCAAACGCAGTGCGACGCAAGTCAGGCACCGGCACGGCCTCTTGCAGGCCCAGCTCGTCCACCAGTTTGTTCAGCCAGAACTGGCGCTTGTCGCTCCAGGTATTGAAGTCACCGGCCAGAATAACCGGCCCCTGATGGCGGCGTACCAAGGCAGTCAGATCGTTGAGCTGCTCGCGAAAAGTGGCCATCCCCAGCTCGAAATTGACCGCATGGAGGTTGATCACCAGCACGCCGTCAGGGTCGCCCTGCAGCGGATAGAGGCTCACCAGCCCGGATTTGGGGATGCGCAGCAAAGGCTCGGGGGAGCGCACGCCACAGACGAACGCCTGCGGGGTCTTGGCCACCGTCATCACCCCGAACGAGACGCCGCCCTGGGTGAAGGCTTGCAGCTGTTGCCACTGGAAATCACCGGCACGCAGCCAGTCGAGCATCTCGGGACGGGTGGCCGACTCTTGCAGCAACACCAGATCCTGCCCCTTGGCATAACTGTCCATCCCTTCACGCCAGTTTTTGCGCTGGCCCTTGTAGAGATTCCACACCGTCACCCCGAATTCACGGGGCAGCGCCGTGGTCGCCAACGCTACCAGCGGCGGACGCTGGCAGTCGAGTCCCGGCACAATCCCTTGAGCTGTGACCAGATGGTTCTGATCCGGCACCTCAAAACAACCTACCAACCCCAGGGTCAGCAGGGAGGTGCCAAGAATGCGATAACTATTTTTCATTGGCTAACAACCGCCCGCCTTTGCTTTTTGTTGCGACCATCACAAACGTCATCCACGCCGACTAAGCTGATAGTCCCTGTTCCACCCAACCAGAAGGAGCCTGTCAATGGCGAGAGAACTTCGGTACTGCGTGACGTTTTATGATCAACAAGGAAATTGTCATCAAGTGGAGCTGGCCACCGTCTATCAGATAAGACGGGACCCTCAATGCGATCTCTGCCTGTTTGACACCCTGCAATATGTGGGCTCGGAAGAGATGCTGGAACGCATGATACGGCAAAAAACCGGGCTTGAGCAGGAAATATCCATCATCAATGCCCGGCTGATTTGATCAGACGCTGACCGGAACCGGGCGGGATTTACCGTTGTCGTCGATGGCGACATAGGTAAAGACCCCCTCGGTCACACAGTAACGCTGGGCATCGTTTTCCCGCAGTACCGGCTTGACCCACACCTCCAGCTTCAGCTTCATGGAGCTGCGGCCAATCTTGATGCAGCGACCGTAGCAGCAGACCACATCGCCCACCTTGACCGGACTGTGAAAGGTCATGCCTTCGACGGATACGGTACAAATACGTCCTTTTGCCAGCTCCTTGGCCATGATGCCCCCACCTATATCCATCTGGGACATGATCCAGCCACCAAAGATGTCGCCATTGGGGTTGGTATCGGCTGGCATTGCCAGGGTTCTCAGCAACAACTCCCCATCGGGGTGACGTTTTGTATCTACCATCATTACCGCCTCTCTCTCATGGATGGCGGCATGATAGGGGGCGATCACCCCCTTGGCAAACCTCAATTGCCCGAGGCGGCCAGCTCGGCAAACCAGTGGGCCGGATCGGGCCAGCGATAGTTGAATCCCATCTGCTGGCAAATCAGTTGGCCATCGATGGGCTGAAATTCACCGGCAGGCTCGATAAAGACCGGCGCAGGGAGCCCCTGCTGGCGCGCCGCAAAGGGGTAGAACTGCTCGCGGCGCGGATGTACCGGCGCGCTCAGGTTGAACACATCCCCGTCCTTGCCCCGCTCCAGAAGCAAGATGCAAGCCGCCACCACATCGTCCAGATGGACCAGATTAACCGACTGGGCGCCGCCATCGAGAGTCTTGCCCGCCAGGAAACGGCCGGGATGGCGATCCGGGCCATAAAGGCCGGAGGGGCGCACTATCATCACCGCCTCGAAACCGGCCGCCAGCACCGCCTGCTCCGCCGCCAGCATTCGCTCGCCACGGGCATGGCGGGGTTTGGGTTGTTCACCCTCTTCTTGACCCGCCCCCCATACCGAGGTGGCGCTGACAAACAGCACCCGCCGGGTGCCGCTCGCTTTGGCCAACGCACAGGCCTTTGCCACCGCTTGCGTATAGTCATCGGTCTTGCTGGGCGGTACGCAGATAACCAGCGATTCGCAGGGGATGGGCCACGGCGCTTGTTGATCAGCAACGGGCATCTCGGCAGAAATCGTCAGCGGATGAGCATCGATCCCCTCCCCCTGCAAACGGGCCGCCTTCTCGGCGCTGCTGACCGTGACCGCTACCTGCTTGCCTGCCGCCAGCAGGGCCCGCGCCAGCGGCAGCCCTAGCCACCCCGCCCCCAGAATGCCGATCGTCCCAGCGATATGTTGTTCTGTCATCGTCCCTTCTCCTGCTTGACACTATTTGCCCCGCAGCTTACCTGTCTTGGAGGGAAAATAAAGTCTTGGTCAAGGCCACCGGTCTTTACCTTCGATTCCGCTCTGTTCTTTTTGCAATTTGAGGAACACTGTCAGCAGGGCTGGCGATAGTTGTTATAGAAATGCCTTCATCCTCCCCTAACACTTCCCTAAAGCAGTGAGTTAGAGATTTACCTGTCTTTCTAGCCATCTCTATAGCCTTATTGATCTTATCTCCCGAAATACCTCCTTCGGGCCCCTTCACAATTGACTGCATATGAACAGTCCCTTCCTCTGGATTCGAAGTTGTTTTTACATTGGCAATAAATTCATCAGGGTTATTAGAAAAACGGTCCATATGCTCCTGCATTCCTTGTCCTCCTGGACCGAATGAATGCAAGAAACCAGAATCAGGGTCACGTTCAAGAACAATTTTCAGTTGGTCATCTTTAGAGAATCTAATATGAAAATCATTAAAGTTGATAAACTGAACACCATCAACCCTCATTTGAAAATGCCAATGAGGAAAGTCAGTTTTACTCCCCTTGTGACCGTCAAAGTCATTTTTTGAGCAGTCTAATGTCCACTCAATATTTTTCCATTTTATTGTTGTTTCAAATAGCTTACGTTCACTACTTTCCTCCTTGAGGTTGTTTATGTTTTTCACTCCAGTCTCCACATTAGCAACCCATCTTAAGAAAGCCGATATATTGTAAAAATCATACTTTTCTATAATTTTAGGAAAATCTTTCTTTTTGAATTTGCAGCGACGCAACAACCAATGAATACATGGTTGTTCTTTACTTATGGTCTTAAATGGCTTTCCACACAAATAGCATTCTTCACGTTCATAGTGAGCCAAGAAATCAGCATACTCGATTTCATACATCTCTCGCTGCCTTTCGAAATGCTTCATCGACATTTCATGAGAAAAACCCCCGAATTCCTCTTTGAACGATTGAGCAGCTTGCATTATATCTTTTTGCATACCAACCTCTTACAAATAAAATTCATTATTCAATGAACAACTCAATATAATATCTCAATACCAATGTAGCGCCCTTGCAAACTTAATATATCAATAGCTTCTCAAGTTTCCCAAAACACTATCACCATAAATATTGCAACCATACTTTCTGATAAATCTTTCGTTCTGTATAACCTCATGTCTTCTCAATTAAAGCGGGCCAGTGGCCCGCTTCGTTTTATGCAGAGTTAACCCCATTCTCACACCGGCGGATGGAAATGGCTGGCTTCGCGGGTGGCCATCTCCTCGTAGGTGGCCCACTTCTGCCACGCCACTTGTTGCGCCACCTGCATCAGCCGCTCGGCCTCCTCCGGATGGCTCTGGGCCAGCACCCGATAACGGGTCTCCTCCTGCCGGTATTCAGCAAGGGGAATGGAGGGGCGCAAGCTATCGAGGCTGAAGGGGTTCTGCCCCGCACTGCGCAGTACCGGGTTGTAGCGCATCAGCGGCCAGTGACCGGAGGCCACGGCCCGTTTTTGCTGGGTCAGGCCAAACTCCATATCGATGCCGTGGGCGATACAGTGGCTGTAGGCGATGATAAGCGACGGGCCCGGATAGGCTTCCGCCTCACGCAAGGCCTGCAGCGCCTGCTGCGGATTGGCACCAAAGGCGATGCGGGCAACATAGACGTTACCGTAGGAGATGGCCTGCAGCGCCACATCCTTCTTGGCCAGCGTCTTGCCTCCCGCCGCGAACTTGGCGACGGCGCCGAGCGGGGTCGATTTCGACATCTGACCGCCGGTGTTGGAGTAGACCTCGGTATCCATCACCAGCACGTTCACGTCGCGCCCGGAGGCGAGCACATGATCGAGCCCCGCCGAACCGATATCATAGGCCCAGCCATCGCCGCCGATGATCCAGACCGAGCGGCGTACCAGCTGATCGATGAGTGACAGCAGCTCGCGAGCCTTGCCGGATTTCACCTCTTCCAGCCGCTCGCGCACTTGCGCCACCCGGGTGCGCTGGGCGCGGATCTCCGACTCCAGCCGCTGCGGGGCAGTGATCAGGGTATCGACCAGCGCCTCCCCCAGCTCCCCCTTCATCGCTTCGAGGGCCGCCACCGCCTGACCGTGATGCTGATCGGCGGTGAGACGAAAACCAAAGCCGAACTCGGCGTTGTCCTCGAACAATGAGTTGGACCAGGCGGGCCCCTTCCCTTCCGCGTTCTTGGCCCACGGCGTGGTCGGCAGGTTGCCGCCATAGATGGAGGAGCAACCGGTGGCGTTGGCCACCAGCATGCGATCGCCAAACAGCTGGGTCAGCAGCTTGAGATACGGGGTCTCGCCACAACCGGCGCAAGCGCCGGAGAACTCGAACAGAGGTTCGAGGAACTGGGCACCGCGCACGGTGGAGAAATCCACCCGCTCGCGGGCAGGCCACGGCAGGCTCTCGAACCAGCGCAGCGCCTGCTTCTGACCAGCAAGATGCGGCGCCTTGTCCATCATGGTGATGGCCCGCTCGCCCTCGTGTTCCTCATCAGCCCCGACCCGCACCGGACAGGCCTGCACGCACTGGCCACAGCCGGTGCAATCCTCCGGATAGAGTTGCAAGGTGTAGCGGCTGTCGGGGAAGCCCTTGGCGGTGACGGGCACCGACTGGGCCGCCTCGGGGGCGGTCGCCAGCCAGTCCTGATGGTAGAACTTGGCCCGCAGCGCCGCGTGGGGGCAGACAAAGACGCAGTTGCCGCACTGAATGCAGATATCGGAATGCCAGATGGGGATCTCGCGGGCGATATCCCGCTTCTCGAAACGGCTGGTGGCGGTGGGGTAAGTACCATCCACCGGCAGCATGGAGACAGGGATCAGATCGCCGCGCCCGGCCAGCATTTCGCCAGTGACCCGCTGGACAAAATCGCTGCCGCCCGGTGCCAGCGGCAACGGATAGTCGCTGATCTGCTCCTCACCGGCCGGGATCACCACCTTGCTCAAGTGAGCCAGGGTATCGTCCACCGCCGCGAAGTTGCGCGCCACCACTTCGGGCCCCTTGCGGGCATAACTCTTCTCGATGCTCTCCTTGATCAGCGCAATCGCCTCGTCCCGTGGCAACACCCCGGCCAGCGCGAAGAAGCAGGTCTGCATGATGGTGTTGATGCGATTGCCCATGCCGTTTTGCTCGGCCACCCGATCCCCATCGATGCAGTAGAGCTGGATATTGAGGGCGCGAATACGGGCCCGCAGCCGCTCGGGCAGCTGGCCCCACACCTTGTCAGCCTCATAGGGGGCATTGAGCAGCAGGGTCGCCCCTTCCGCGGCGTGCTCCAGCAGATCGACCGATTCAACAAAGCCCCACTGGTGACAGCCGATAAAGCTCGCCTGCTCGATAAGCCAGGGGGCGTCGATGGGCTCTGGGCCAAAGCGCAGGTGGGAGACGGTGCGCGAGCCCGACTTCTTGGAGTCGTAGACGAAGTAGCCCTGGGCGTGGAACCCCTCCAGCTCGCCGATGATCTTGATGCTGTTCTTGTTGGCACCCACCGTGCCGTCGGCGCCAAGGCCGAAGAACAGTGCCCGTACCCGGCTGGCGGGCTCCAGATCGCCGATGGGGTGCCAGGCCAGACTGAGGCCCGACACGTCATCGACAATCCCCACGGTAAAGCGCGGGCGCGGCGCATCACAAGCCAGCTCCTCGAACACCGCCGCGCACATGGCGGGGGTGAACTCTTTGGAAGAGAGGCCGTAGCGACCGCCACTGAGCCAGGGCAGCCGCTTGAACAGACCGCGCTGCAAGCCGTCAATCAGGGCACTCTGCACATCCAGCAGCAGCGGCTCGCCGCCCGCCCCCGGCTCCTTGGTGCGATCCAGCACCGCGATGCGCCGCACGCTCGCGGGTAGCGCATCGAGCAGCGCCTGTACCGGGAAGGGGCGATAGAGGCGAATGACCAGCACCCCGGTCTTGCGATCCTGCCGGTTGAGCCAATCCACAGTAGTGCGGGCGGTGGCCGCCCCCGAGCCCATCAGCACGATGACGTCGGTGGCATCGGGCGCGCCGTGATATTCCACCAGCCTGTAGTGGCGGCCGGTCAACTCACCGAGGTTGTCCATGCACTGCTGCACCCGCGCCGGTACCGCCTCGTAGAAGGGGTTGACGCTCTCGCGGGACTGGAAATAGGTATCCGGGTTCTGGGCGGTGCCACGCATCACCGGATGATCCGGGTTGAGGGCCCGGGCTCGGTGGGCGCGTACCCAGTCGTTGTCGATAAGCGCCCGGATCTCGTCCCGATGCAGGGCGGTGATCTTGTTCACCTCGTGGGAGGTACGAAAGCCGTCGAAGAAGTGGATAAAGGGCACCCGGCACTGCAGGGTGACGCTATGGGCGACCAAGGCAAAGTCCTGCGCCTCCTGCACCGAGCCGGAGGCGAGCATGGCAAAGCCGGTGCTGCGCGCCGCCATCACATCCTGATGGTCGCCAAAGATCGACAGCCCCTGTGCCGCCAGCGAACGGGCCGCCACATGGAACACCGCCGCGGTCAATTCACCGGCGATCTTGTACATATTGGGCAGCATCAGCATAAGCCCCTGACTGGCGGTGAAGGTGGTGGCGAGCGCCCCCGCCTGCAAGGCGCCGTGTACCGTACCGGCCGCCCCCCCTTCACTCTGCATCTCCACCACAGTGGGGATATTGCCCCACAGGTTGGTCTGCTTCTCATCCGCCCAAGCATCGGCCAGTTCGGCCATGGTCGAGCTCGGGGTGATGGGGTAGATGGCACACACTTCGCTCAGCTGGTACGCCACCCGGGCTGCGGCTTCATTGCCGTCAACCATGATCAGTTCATGTTTCATTGGGACTCCTCCGGTTGGCGCAGCTCGATGGCGTGACAAGGACACTGGTCATGGCAGGCACCGCAGCCGGTGCAAAGTGCCGCATCGACCTGATAGCCCTTGCCCGGCCCCAGCTTGGCGATGGCCTGCTCGGGGCAGCTACCATAGCAGCCGTCGCACTCGAAGCAGTTGCCGCAGGAGTAGCAGCGCGCCGCCTCGTAGCGGGCGGCCACCTCATCCAACCCGCCGATGATCTCGCCAAAGTCATCCCGTGCCCACGCCGGTTTGACCGGCTGACTGCTGGCGGGCGCGTGGGTCTGAAACCAGAGTTGCAACTGCTCCGGCCCCACCAGCGGGTAAGAGACCATCTTCTGATAGTGGCGACCGCGCAGCCAGGCATCCATATGGCGCGCCGCCTTCTTGCCGTGACCGGTGGCGATGGTGACGGTGCGCTCGGAGGGCACCATGTCGCCGCCCGCAAAGAGACCCGGCACATCCGTCATCAGGTTGCCTGCCACCTGCACCACGCCTTCCTTGTTGACCCGCACGCCGGGAATGCTCTCCAGCACCGAGAGGTCTACCTCCTGACCCAGCGCCAGGATCAGGGAGTCTGCTTCAAGGGTTTCAAACTTGCCGGTCGGCACCGGCTTGCCCTCGGCATCCAGCGCCATCACCTCCACTTCGATGCAGGTGTTGTCGAGCTGGCGGATGCTGCGCAGCCAGTTGATCTTGATCCCCTCCTCCTCGGCCTCATCGGCCTCGAAGGCGTGGGCGGGCATATGATCCCGGTCGCGGCGGTAGATGATCATCGCCTCTTCCACACCGAGGCGGCGGGCGGTGCGAGCCGCGTCCATAGCGGTGTTGCCGCCGCCGTAGATCGCGACCCGCCGTCCCAGTTTTGGCGGTGGCAGGCCCTGCTCTTCGGCCAGACTGGCCTGTTCGAGGAAACTCACCGCATCGAGGATCTTGCCCGCTTCCCGAGCCGGAATATCGACCCGCTTGGCCAGATGGGCGCCAATCGCCATAAAGACGGCGTCAAAGCCCCCCTCGTCGCGCTCGCGCAGCACATCCTCCACCTTGTGGTTGAGGGTCAGGGTCACCCCGGCCGCCACGATGCGGGCCACCTCCCGATCCAGCACGTCGCGGGGCAAGCGGTAGGCGGGAATACCAAAGCGCAGCATGCCGCCCGCCAGTGGCCCCGCCTCGCGGATCTCCACCTGATGGCCGAGCCGGTTGAGATGCCAGGCGCAGGAGAGGCCGGAGGGGCCAGCACCAATCACCAGCACCTTCTTGCCGCTGTCAGGCGCGGGGGCTGCAGGCAGCCAGCCATGGACCAGCGCCTCGTCGCCGAGGAAACGCTCGATGGCGTGGATGGAGACAGATTCATCCACCTGACCGCGGTTGCAGGCGCTCTCGCAGGGGTGGTAGCAGACCCGGCCATGAATGGCGGGCAAGGGGTTCTCTTCGATCAGGGTCTGCCAGGCCGCCTCAAAGCGACCGGCCTGCGCCAAAGAGAGCCAGGCCTGGATATTTTCTCCGGCCGGGCAGGCATGATTGCAGGGTGGCAGGGCTGGCCGCCAAACGGGTAGCCGGGTACGCACCGGGCCTGTTCCCGTTTTCAGGGAGAGATCCGGCAATGGGGTCATGTCCAGTTGTTTGCTCATACATTGCTTTCTTCTTGTTGGGTAACAGGCCCGCTCAGATAGCACTTGATACCGTGTAGCCGAAGCAGACGGTGGCCAGAGAGGGAAGAAGCGAAAGCGTTAGAAACTGGGAACTGAGTCGATAATGGCGGCTTTTTTGTACTGATTAGCGAATCAGGATCAAAAAATGTTGCACTTTATGGTTCATAGAGACCAGAACGTGACTCAAGTAACATCTTCTCCAGCTGACCGCTGGCTTTCAGTTTGGCGAGCCCCCGATTGAAGGTTTTGACCAGCTCGTCAGCATTCTCGCGCTTGCGGCTGATCAGCAGGTGACCTTCGACTTTCATCACGGGTTTTGAATGGGTTGTGAACAGATCGACCGTGCTGGCCGGGTAGAACTGACGCAGGGAGTAGTAACCGACATCGATGTTCTCCAGGGTCAGGTCGGCGCGGCCGGAAAGCAGGAGATCGAAGCTCTGGCGCAGCCGGGTGACGAATTGCACCTGCAGTGGCACCTGTTCGATGGCTGCAAAAAAATCTGCATTGTAGGTATAGCCACTGACCGCAGCCAGCCTGCGTTCTGCCAGATCCCGGTACTCATTCCATTCAAGTGGAACTGACTTGAGATAGAACCAGACATAGGTCTCGCTCAGGATGGGATCGCTGTAGAGATGGCTTTTGCGCCGCTCGCTCGATTCGTACCAGTGGACAGTGCCATCCACCACCCCCTCCTCCGACAAGCGAAAGGCCCGCTTCCAGGGCAGAAACTGGAACTTGACGCTAACCCCCTCACTCTTGAATGCCTCGCTCACTATATGGGGGATCAGCCCCTGATATTTCAGCGTCTCGGAGCAGTAGGGCGGATACTCCCCCGTGGTCAGGGTCAGCTCCTGCGCCCAGAGCCCGTGGCAAAAAAGGCTCCCCGCCAGCAACCAGCTCATTTTCATCCCGATGCCCTCTTAGTACTGTTTTTCCAACTATAGACTGCCGCCGTGAAAGGATTGCCGGATCGCCACGGAACCGCTATGTTGCCCCCTTCCCGAACGAAAACAGCCACTTCACAAGGATCCGGACATGCCAAGGCTAGCCAGCATTCACCTCTACCCCATCAAATCGACGGCAGGCATGCCACTGGCTCGCGCCCGGGTGACCGAAGAGGGGCTCGCCGGGGATCGCCGCTATATGGTGGTCAAGCCGGACGGTACCTTTATCACCGCCCGCACCCACCCCCAACTGCAGCAAGTCGTCGCTACCCCTGTCGATGGCGGTTTGCAACTGCGCTATCCGGGCTTTGAACCGCTCATCCTGCAAGAGGCCGACTTCAGCCGCACCCCGCAGGCCACCGGCGTCTGGAGCGACCGCTTCACCGCCCTGCATACCGACCCAAAAGCCGATGGCTGGCTGAGCCGGGTGGCAGGGGAACCGGTGCAACTGCTCTGGCTGGGTGAAACCTCTGATCGTTTTCGTGAAAAAACCGGCACCCGGGTCAGCTTTGCCGACGGTTATCCGCTGCTGCTGATAAGCCAGGCCTCCATCGAGGATCTCAACCTGCGCTCCGATGCGCTGCACCAGATGAGTCAATTTCGCACCAATCTGGTGGCAAGCGGCACCCGCCCCTTCGAGGAGGACAGCTGGGTGCGCATCCGCATCGGCGAGGTGGAGTTTCAGGTGGTCAAGCCCTGCAGCCGCTGCATCATGACCACGGTGGAAGCGGGTACCGATCGGTTCAATGCCCTGAAAGAGCCGCTGGCGACCCTCACCCGCTACCGCCGTGGCGAGGATGGCGAGGTCTACTTCGGCCAGAATCTGGTGGCGCTGAACGAAGGATGGATCGAGACGGGCAGCGAGATCGAGGTGCTGGAAACGACACGCCCCCCTGTCTACCCCAACGCCGCACCGAAGAAGCGGGAGCTGGTCTGTGTGGCCCGCGAAACGCTGGCGCGGGATCTGGAGACCTTCTGGTTCGAGGCGGCCGATGGCGAACCGCTACCCGACTACCTGCCGGGCCAGCATCTGCCCATCAGTCTCGATATCAAACACGAGCGAGTTCAGCGGCGCTATACCCTGAGCTCCACACCGGAGCAGCCTGAGCGCTGCAGCATCAGCGTCAAGAAGGTGGCGGGGGGCCGCATCTCCCACTGGCTGCACCAGCAGTTGCAGGTAGGTGATCGGCTGTTGGCCGCCACTCCCGCTGGCGAGTTTCACCTGGGCCGCGAGCGCGATCTGCTGTTGTTATCCGCAGGCTCCGGCGTCACCCCCATGCTGGCGATAGCCCGCACCCAGGCGCTGCGCGGGGAGCTGGAAGCCGTTCACTTTATGCACCAGTGCCGCAGTGAAGCGGACATTCCCGCCGCCAGCGAGCTGCACGCCATGGCGCAGCAGGGGATGACCCTGACTATTATCCTGAGCCAGCCAGACAATCACTGGCAGGGGCTGCAAGGGCGACTCAATGATGAGCATCTGCGACGGGTCAACGGGCTGGCCGGGAAAGAGGTCTTTATCTGCGGCCCCCACGGCTTTATGGCCGATGCCGCCGCCCGAGTCGCCGCCCTCGGCGTTCCGGCCGAGCGCATCCGCCAGGAGAGTTTTGGCGGCGCCATTATCTCGGTAGCCCGCCCCCATCAGGCGGTACAACTGCGCATCGGCACCCAGGCCTTCACCGGCAACAATCAGGGTACCGTGCTGGATCAGGCCAACAAACAGGGCGTAGAGCTGCCCTGGAGCTGCCGCGCCGGGATCTGCGGCAGTTGCAAGCAGACGCTGGTCTCGGGCGAGGTGGATCACCCCGATGCCCCCGCCATTACCGCCGCCGAACGGGCCGAGGGCAAGATCCTCACCTGCTGCGCCGTGCCGCTGACCGATCTGGAGATCTTGTGATCTGGTGATCGGGCCGCGTTAACTCACTCTCACTCAGATGACCGGGGAATTGACCCCGGTCATTTTTTTGCCGATGGCGCCGCCCCGTTTCTGCTTATTTCCGTTCATCGTCCTCGGAGCAAGCTTTCCCTTCCTATAATCACAGAGCAAAAAGCCTTGCCAGCCATTGACTTGGCAATGCGCCACAAGACGCTCCCTGATGAGAATAAGGACGCTCCACCATGGAACAGAACAAGCCCGCCTTTCAGCTCAACCTGCTGCTATCCGTCATTACCCTGATCCTGCTGTCACTGGTATTTTTCGCCTACAGCTGGGCGGGGAAACAGCAGGAAGAGAGCTATCGGCAACAATATGTCTCCTACCTGCTGGCCGATGAGCTGCGCCAATCCTCCGATGATCTGACCCGACTCGGGCGCACCTACGTCATCACCAAGGATCCCGCCTACGAGCAGCAGTACATGCGGATCCTGGCCATTCGCAACGGCGAGCAACCGAGGCCGGAAGGCTACAACCGTATCTACTGGGACTTTGTCGCCGCCAACGGTCAGAATCCCCGACCCGATAGCAACCAGCGCCGCGGCCTGATCGACCTGATGAAGGATGCCGGTTTTACCGACGGGGAGCTCGCCAAACTCAACGAAGCCAAAAACAACTCGGATGCGCTGGTCAACACCGAGGTGGCCGCCTTCAAGCTGGTGCAGCAGACCGATGGCGATCTCGCCGCCAATCAGCAACAAGCCATCGCCATGATGCATGACAAGGCCTATCACCAGAACAAGGGGCGCATCATGTCCCCCATCGATGACTTTTACGTGATGATGGAGCAGCGCAACCAGGAGGCGGTCGAGAGCGCCATCTCCCATACCGATATGCTGCGCTATCTCTTTATCGCCCTCGGTCTGGTGTTGATGTTCTTCCTCTGGCGCACCTATCGCTCCCTGCTCGATCTGGTGGGCACCTCGGTCGAACAGCTCAAGACCGATCTTCATCTGCTGGCGGAAGGGGACTTCTCGCGTCCCATCAAGGTGCCGCAAGGCTCGAAAGAGAGCCTGATCGGCCTGCTCGGCGGCATGCAGACCACCCTCAAAGGGATCATCGCCAAGGTCTCCCACTCCACCGAAGAGTTGTCCGACTCTGCCGACAGCATCGCCCAGATCGCCGAACAGACCGCCCAGTTCGCCACCTCCCAGCAGACCAGTACCCAGACCATGGCCGCTGCTATCGAGGAGCTGGTGGTGAGCATCAGCCATCTCTCCGACAATGCCACCCATGCCGACGAGCTGAGCAAGGTCTCCGCCAATACCCTGGAGGAGGGATCCGGCGTTATCAAGGAGACCCTCGGCAGCATCGAGAACATCTCCACCACGGTAGGGGAAGCGGCCAGCACCATCTCCGAACTCAATGGTCATACCCAGCAGATTTCGGAGATCATCGGGGTGATCCGCGGCATTGCCGATCAGACCAACCTGCTGGCGCTCAACGCCGCCATCGAGGCGGCGCGTGCGGGTGAACAAGGGCGCGGCTTTGCGGTGGTGGCCGACGAGGTGCGCAATCTGGCCAGTCGCTCGGCGGCGTCAACCCAGCAGATCACCGGGATGATCAGCAAGATCCAGAGCGGGGCGGATGCCTCCATCCGCAGCATGGAGAACACGGTCAACAACGTCTCCCGCGGGGTCACGCTGGCCAACCAGACCGGCGAGGCGATCGCCAGTATCCAGAGTCACGCCTCCAACCTCACCGGCCTGATGGGGGAGATCAGCCACACCCTGCGCGAGCAGTCCACCGCCGCCAACGAGGTGGTCTCTACCGTCGGCAACATCACCTCTCTCTCCGAGCAATCGGGGGATGCCGCCCGCCACGTGTCGCAAGAGGCGGCCAAGCTCAAGCAGCTGTCACGGGTGCTGCGCCAGGAGATGGGGCACTTCAAACTTTAAAAATGCTGCAAAGCAAAACGGCTGCCAAAAGGCAGCCGTTTTTTTATTCAGGGTTATCCCCTGTCATCCAGCATCGATCATCCACGCAGGGCGGCGATGCGCTGCTCGATGGGCGGGTGGCTCATGAACAGCTCGCTCATGGAGCGCTTGCCGTTGATGCCAAAGGCCATCATGGAGCCTTCCAGCTGCGGCTCGGCACCGCGGGAGAGGCGCTCAAGGGCGGCAATCATCTTGTCACGACCGGCCAGCTTGGCGGCACCGGCATCGGCACGGAACTCGCGCTGACGGCTGAACCACATGACGATGATGGAGGCCAGAATACCGAACAGCATCTCCAGCACGAACACGGTGATCATGTAGGCAAAACCGCCGGTGCTGCTGCTCTCTTCCTCGTTGTTGGAGCTGAAGAAGTTGCTGATGACGCCAGCCACGATACGGGCGAAGAACATCACGAAGGTGTTCACCACCCCCTGGATCAGGGTCAGGGTCACCATGTCGCCATTGGCCACGTGGCTAACCTCGTGGGCCAGTACCGCTTCCGCCTCGTCACGACTCATGCTGTAGAGCAGGCCGGAGGAGACCGCCACCAGCGAATCATCGCGGCGGGCGCCGGTGGCAAAGGCGTTCATCTCGGGAGAGTCGTAGATCCCCACTTCCGGCATCTTGATACCCGCTTCGCGGGCCTGACGGGCCACAGTACTCACCAGCCAGTGCTCGGTCTCGTTACGGGGTTGCTCGATGACCTGGACGCCATAGCTGCGCTTGGCCATCCACTTGGACATCAGCAAGGAGATAAAGGAACCCCCAAAACCGAACACGGCACAGAACACCAACAGCCCGGAAATGCTGGACTTGTTGATCCCCAGAACCGAGAACAGGATATTGAGTACCACCCCCAGCACCAGCATGACGGCCAGGTTGGTCACCAGGAATAGCATAATTCGCTTCATATAGACTCCTTGTGAAGATAAAGGACATGACCGGGGACCACTCGGGATCCCCACCTGATCATGTTAATGTCGACATTCTAGGGAGATTCGATGAATGTTCGCTGAATATGCCGTCACAGTAGCGGCGAGATATCGATACGCCCCTGCAAATTGGCTTCAAGCGGATTGTTTATAAACGGAATTTCACCGAGGAAGGGGGCTGGCAGCAAGCCCCTCAGGGTGTCCAGATTTTCCTGATAATGACTCATGGAACCATGGAGCCGATTAATTACCCAGCCCGCTACCGGCAGCTGGTCGTTGCGAATGGCGGCAAAGGTGAGCAGCGCATGGTTGAGGCAACCCAGCTTGGCCCCCACCACCATGATCACCGCCATGTTCTCCTGCTTGACCCAGTCCGACAGCAGATGCTTGCGATCAAGCGGCAGATACCAGCCCCCCGCCCCCTCCACCACCGTGATCTCGGCACCAGCCTGCTCTATCTTGCGCAGCCCATCGCTCAACCCCTCCATGGTGATGGGTTGACGCGCCTCGCTGGCGGCGATGTGGGGCGCAATCGGTGGCTCGTAGGCAAACGGATTGACCACCTCGTAAGACAGCGGCAGGCTCGCAGCCTCCTGCAACAGGACGGCATCGAGGTTGCGCAGCCCGTCCGAAGTGCGGGCACACCCTGCCGAGACCGGCTTGTAGCCCGCGCACTTGATCCCCTGTGCGCTGAATTCACGCAGCAAAGTGCG
This sequence comes from Aeromonas sp. QDB23, assembly GCF_027707745.1. NCBI lineage: Bacteria > Pseudomonadati > Pseudomonadota > Gammaproteobacteria > Aeromonadales > Aeromonadaceae > Aeromonas > Aeromonas sp. QDB23. Next base: position 144,985 of record NZ_JAPCJA010000002.1, on the reverse strand, counting down.
CGCCACCAACGTCTTGCCCACATCGGTATCGGTGCCGGTGATAAAGAATGATTTCATACGGTTCTCTCCTTGGCAGGGAGTGGCACACTGCCCTGCACATACTGCAATTCCCGGCGCTCAGCGAGGCTTGCTGATACGGCCGAGGCACACCCGATAACTGGCGACCAGCCTGCCGTCGGGCTGGCGAAACGCCTCATACGCCTGAGCCAGCTGCTGCAATCTGGCGCGACCGCTCAGACCGGCCGGGGCGGCGCCTCCCTGATTATCGTTAACCTGATTGGCCCCGATCCCCTTGAGATCGCGCAGCAGCTGCGGCAATTCAAGATAGGCGAGATCCCAGGTGACACACCGCAGCTCGGGAGAGGCGACCCCGGCGGCGGCCAGCGCCTGCTCCAATTGTGGAAGGCTGAGGAAGCGATTGACATGGGCGCGGCCATCAAGCTGCTGCCAGGCGGCTCGCAACTGCCAGAGCGACTCATCAAGCAGGGTCGAGAAAAAGATCTGGCCGCCCGGTTTGACCACCCGCAGCAGCTCGCCGAAGGCGTGCGCCGGACGTTCGCACCACTGCAACGCCAGACTGGAGAAGACCCAGTCGAACGCGTTATCGGCGAAAGGAAGCTGCTCCGCATCACCGCAGAGCAGGCGGGCACCGCTGGCGCGCTGGGCAGCCTGCGCCAGCATGCCGGGGGCGAGATCCAGCCCCACCAGCTGGTGACAGCGGTTCGCCAGTTGAGGCAAGAAAAAACCGGTGCCGCAGCCCAGATCCAGCCCGCTCACCGTCAGATCAGTGCCAACCGACCTGTCCGGCATCCATTCCAGCAGCGCCTGACCCACCTCCTGCTGAAAGTGGGCGTGGGCATCGTAATGACGGGCGGCGGCGCCGAAACGGCGAGCAAGCTGCGCCTTGTCCACCGACTGGAAGCGCTCATCCATGGTGAGCCCCCTCCGAAGTGGCACTGCCTGAGCAGGGGCCGAGGGCATCGAGCAGGCGATCCACATCCTGTTCGCGGTGAGCCGCGCTCAAGGTAATGCGCAGCCGCGCGGTACCGACCGGCACCGTGGGCGGGCGAATGGCGCTCACCCAGACGCCGCATTCGCGCAGTCGTTCGGCCAGTTGCAGCGCGGCACTGCTCTCCCCCACCAGCAGCGGCTGGATCGGGGTGTCGCTCGCACCGAGTGGCCAGCCAAGCCCCTCTGCCCCCTGCCGAAAGCGGGCGATAAGGCGAGCGAGGTGGGCGCGGGCCTCGTCGGCGGCGCGCACCAGCTCGATACTCTTGCTGACCGCGCAAGCCTGGGCGGCGGGCATATGGGTGCTGTAGACATAGTGGCGGGCGAAATTGACCAGATACTCCACCAGCTCGCGGCTGCCGCCGACAAAGGCACCGGCGACGCCGAGCGCCTTGCCAAAGGTGCCCATCTGGATGTGTATGCTGGCCGGATCTACTCCCTGCGCAGCCAGCGTGCCGCGCCCCTCGGGCCCCAGCACGCCGAGGCCGTGGGCATCGTCGATCATCAGCCAGTTGCCGCTTTGGGCGGCGAGTGTTGCGAGCTCGCGCCAGGGAGCCTGATCCCCATCCATGCTGAACACACCTTCAGAGACAATCAGCCCGCGATTCGGCTCAAGCTGCCGCTCAAGGGCCGCCATATCGTTGTGACCGAAGCGCTTCATCTTGCAGGGCAGCTGGCTGCCCATCTCCTGCAGGGAGGCGTGGTTGAGTTTGTCCTGCCACAGCAGATGCTCCTTGCCAAGCAGCGCTTTGAGCACCGCCTGATTGGCGGAAAAACCGCAGTTGAACAGCAGCACAGCCTCCACCCCCAACCAGTCAGCAAGCGCCTCTTCCAACTGCTGGTGGGCCCGGCAGTAACCGGTTACCAGCGGCGAGGCGCCGGCACCGGCGCCATAGCGCTCAATCCCCGCTTGGAAGGCGGCCTTGATGGCGGGATGACCGGTAAGCCCCAGATAGTCGTTGGCGGAGAAATTGAGGTAATCACGCCCGGCCACCTGTAACCGCCCTGCCACACTGCCTTGCGTCGCGATGCGGCGACGCAGCAGATTGGCCTGCTCGCGCCCGGCCAGCGCCGTGCCCAATGCAAAGGGACCTGTGACTGCAGGGCCAGTCATGACCGCACGGCCCCTGCACGGGGGCGAGTGGCGTCATAAAACAGCTCGGCAGGTTCGCTCTGGCGACTCACCTCGGCCAGCAGATCCTCTTCTTGGACCTGATCCGGCTTCTGGGCCCGCTGGGCAGGGCGAATGCCGAGCCGCTTGAACAGCTGCATGTCGCTGTTTTCGTCCGGGTTAGGCGTGGTCAGCAGCTTGCAGCCGTAGAAGATGGAGTTGGCGCCCGCCATAAAGCACATCGCCTGCATCTGCTCGTTCATCTTCTCCCGCCCGGCGGAGAGGCGTACATGGGAGGCGGGCATCATGATCCGTGCCACCGCGATGGTGCGGATAAATTCGAACGGATCGAGGTTCTCTTCGTTCTCCAGCGGCGTCCCCTTCACCTTGACCAGCATGTTGATGGGCACGCTCTCTGGGTGGCGTGGCAGGTTGGCCAGCGCTATCAGCAGGCCCGCCCGATCCTTGGCCTGCTCGCCCATACCGACGATGCCGCCGGAGCAGACCTTCATGCCCGCGCCGCGCACATGCTCCAGCGTATCGAGCCGATCCTGATAGGTGCGGGTGGAGATGATCTCGCCATAAAACTCCGGCGAGGTGTCGAGGTTGTGGTTGTAGTAATCGAGCCCCGCAGCGCCGAGGCGCGCCGCCTGATCGGCGGTGAGCATCCCCAGGGTCATGCAGGTCTCCATCCCCAGCCCACGCACCTCTTCAATCATCCGGATGATGTAGGGCATGTCTTTTTCTTTGGGATTGCGCCAGGCGGCCCCCATGCAAAAGCGTGACGAGCCGTTGGCCTTGGCTTCGCGGGCCCGCTCCAGCACCTTTTCCACCTCCATCAGCCGTTCGGCTTCGAGCCCGGTGTGGTAGCGGGCACTCTGGGGGCAATATTTGCAATCTTCCGGGCAGGCACCGGTCTTGATGGAGAGCAATGTGCTCACCTGTACTTCATTCGGGTCGAAATGGGCGCGGTGGACAGTCTGGGCCTGGAACAGCAGATCGTTGAATGGCAGGACAAACAGGGCCTGAACCTCGGCGAGAGTCCAGTCATGACGAAGGGCGTGACCGCCCGCGGTGAGAGCATTCATACATGGCTTCCGGTTGTTATTAGTGGGATCCTGCGCCCGCCATCTTGGGATGGACGGCCACAAAACCCGCCGCCGGGCCTGCGCGCTCAGGGTGATGCGCAGTGCCAAGTGGCTGAAATTGTTGGCTAGTGTAGAGAGCACGCGTAGACTGTCAACACCGACCAGATCAAACTAATTGACAACAGAATAACAAATGACCAATCAAGAATTCGACCTGCACCACATCTGGCACCCCTATACCTCCCTCACTCACCCCCTGCCCTGCTATGAAGTGGCCAGCGCCAAGGGCGTGACCCTCACCCTCAGCGATGGCCGCGAACTGGTGGATGGCATGAGCTCCTGGTGGGCTTGCGTGCACGGCTATCAGGTGCCTGAACTGGACGCTGCCGCCACCGCCCAGCTCGGCAAGATGTCTCACGTGATGTTCGGCGGCCTGACCCACGCTCCGGCGGTCGAGCTCTGTCGCAAACTGGTGGAGATCACCCCGGCGGGTCTGGATCGGGTGTTTCTGGCCGATTCCGGCTCGGTGGCAGTGGAAGTGGCGCTCAAGATGGCCCAGCAGTACTGGCACAGCAAAGGAACGCCCAGAGCCAAGTTCCTCACCCTGCGCAGCGGCTATCACGGCGATACCTTTGGCGCCATGAGCGTCTGCGATCCGGAGGGCGGGATGCATGAGCTCTACCAGGGATTCCTGCCAGAGCACTACTTCGCCCCGGCCCCCAGCTGCCGCTTCCACGCCGAGTGGGACGAGCAGTGCGTGGTGGAGCTGGCAACGCTGGTAGCCGATCATCACGAAGAGATCGCCGCCATCGTGCTCGAGCCCATAGTGCAGGGGGCTGGCGGCATGCGCTTCTATCACCCCCGCTACCTGCAGTGGGTGCGCGCCCTGTGCGACGAGTTCGGTGTGCTGCTGATTGCCGACGAGATTGCCACCGGCTTTGGCCGCACCGGCCAGCTGTTTGCCTGCGACTGGGCGGGGATCAGCCCCGACATCATGTGTCTGGGCAAGGCGCTTACCGGCGGCTATCTCACCCTCTCGGCGACCCTGACCACCGAGCATGTCGCCCGCACCATCTGCGACGGCAAGGCGGGGGTCTTTATGCACGGCCCTACTTTTATGGGTAATCCGCTTGCCTGCGCGGTGGCCAACGCTTCCATCGATCTGCTGCTGGCCTCGCCGTGGCAGGAGCGGGTGCGCGCCATCGAACATCAACTGCGTACCGAGCTGGTGCAGCTGACCCTGCACCCGGCGGTCGCCGACGTGCGGGTACTCGGCGCCATCGGGGTGGTGGAGATGAAAGAGCGGGTGGATGTGGCGCGCATCCAGCGCAAGTTTGTCGAACTGGGCGCCTGGATCCGCCCGTTTGGCAAGCTGATCTACCTGATGCCTCCCTTCGTCATCACCCCGGAAGAACTGCGTGTATTGACCGGCGCCATCAGTCAGGCCATCGCCGAGGGCGAGTTTTAAGGCACGGGACGGGCGGCCATCTCGGGCCGCCCGTTTGACTGCCCGCATTTGATATATAAAGAGGGCAACTTTATCCCCGTCACTGCGGTTTCACTTGCCGTAATGTGAGCAAAACACCAGACCTGAGGCGCCAAGAGGGGTAAACTGCTGCGGTTTTACCATCAAGAAAGACTGCCCATGCGCCTCTCCATTGCTGCCAAAATCAACTTTTTCCTGCTCTTCATCTTCTCCATGGTACTGGTCTTCTCCGCCGCCTATCAGGCGGTGCGCGAGCGCGATCTCATCCTGACCCTCATCAAGGAGCAGAGCCGCGAGCAGACCGAAGCCTACTTCGACGGCCTCAACATGCTGATGCTGACCGGCAAGATGGATGCCCGCGATACCCTGCGCGGCAAGTTTCTCGATCATGCCCATGTTGAGGATGCCCGCATCGTCCGTGGCGAGGCGGTGAGCAAACTGTACGGGCCGGGCCGGGAGAGCGAACAGAGCAAGGATGAATATGATCAGCTGGCACTGGCCGGTAAAGGGAGTCTGGAAGTCGTTCACGACGGCATGCACAGCCGTCTGGTGGTGACCCGACCGCTGTTGGCCAAGAAGGACTTTCGCGGCACCGACTGCACCAGCTGCCATCTGGTGCCGGAGAATACCGTGCTCGGCGCGGTGCGCTTTGACTACTCCCTCGACTCGCTGTTTACCCGGGTCGAACAGAACATCCTCACCTCGGCGCTCATTCTCACCGGCATCTTCGGGCTGGGGCTGCTGCTGACCCTCTGGGTCATCCGCACCTGGATCGTGCGCCCTCTCAACCAGTTGACCCGTTCCATGGAAGAGGCGACCGATTTGCACGACTTCGGCCACCGGCTGGAGGGAGATGACGGCGACGAGATTGGCCGGGTGGCTGTGGCCTACAACCAGATGCTCGACAGCGTGGAGCGCCAGCTCGGCAAGCGCCCCAAGGCCAGCAGGCAGGAGCCGGATCAGCCCCGTTGAGGCGGGCGATTAACCGACGTAATAGAAGAGCAATCCGGCGATCAGCACCAGCAACAGGATCGCCAGATTGACATGCAGGGCATCATCCCGACGGCGGCTGCGGTTGCGCTCCAGCAGCAACACCGCCAGCGTCAGGGCGCAGCAGCCCCAGAGTCCGTGTACCAGCCAGGGGGTCAGCGCCGGATCCCAATAGTCGCGCACCTTGATCCCGCCATAGACCAGAAAACCGTAGGCAATCTCCGGGCGGGCATAGTGATAGAGCGAGAGCAGCACGATAAAGCCGCCCCAGCAGAGCAGCACCAGCACCCGCAACACCCGTGTCAGCCAATCTGGCCCCTGCCGCCGCTCTTTCACCCACCTCTCCTGCGCCCGTGACACTCTTGTTGAGTGAACCATGCCGAAAACCCCACCAGAGTCCGACATTTTTGCTTGTTTATCAAACCCGCGCGGGTAAGATTGTCGGCTTAGTCTGCCATGGTGGGCCATCTGTGCCCGGGCCAGACTCCCTAGTGTTGCAAATAGCGCTGCAAGAACAAGCTGGAGACAATATTTCGATGACGCACGCATCCGTAGTAGATGTGCTGGCCGGTAAGTATCCGGTCGGCACCACCCAAACTGTAAAAGGGTGGATCCGGACTCGCCGTGATTCCAAGGCGGGGATCTCATTTTTGGCCGTATCCGATGGCTCCTGTTTCCATCCGGTACAGGCGGTTGTCCCCAATACCCTGGCCAATTACGAGAATGAAGTGCTGCGTCTGACCACTGCCTGCTCCGTGGAAGTGACCGGCGTGGTTGCCGCCTCTCAGGGCAGCGGCCAGGCCTTCGAACTGCAGGCGACCGAGGTGAAGGTGATCGGCTGGGTCGAAGATCCGGACACCTACCCGATGGCCGCCAAGCGCCACAGCATCGAATACCTGCGTGAACAGGCCCACCTGCGCCCGCGCACCAACATCGTTGGCGCCGTGACCCGCGTTCGTCACTGCCTGGCGCAAGCCATTCACCGTTTCTTCCACGAAGAGGGTTTCCTCTGGGTTGCGACCCCGCTCATCACCGCCTCTGACACCGAAGGTGCCGGCGAGATGTTCCGCGTCTCCACCCTGGACATGGAAAACCTGCCGCGCACCGACGCCGGCAAGGTGGACTACAACGAAGATTTCTTTGGCAAAGAGGCTTTCCTGACCGTATCCGGCCAGCTGAACGCCGAAACCTATGCCTGCGCCCTCTCCAAGGTCTACACCTTCGGCCCGACCTTCCGCGCTGAAAACTCCAACACCAGCCGTCACCTGGCCGAGTTCTGGATGGTTGAGCCGGAAGTGGCCTTCAACGATCTGGCCGCCAACGCCGCACTGGCCGAAGCCATGCTGAAGTACGTCTTCAACGCCGTGCTGACCGAGCGTCGCGACGATCTGGAGTTCTTCGCCCAGCACGTGGACAAGGATGCCATCGACCGTCTGGAGCGTTTCGTCTCTTCCGACTTCGCCCAGATCGACTACACCGATGCCATCGAAGTGCTGCAAAACTGCGGCAAAAAGTTCGAGTTCCCGGTCTCCTGGGGTATCGACCTCTCCTCCGAGCACGAGCGCTATCTGGCCGAGGAGCACTTCAAGTCTCCGGTGGTGGTGAAGAACTACCCGAAAGATATCAAGGCCTTCTATATGCGCCTCAACGACGACGGCAAGACCGTTGCCGCGATGGATGTACTGGCACCGGGTATCGGCGAGATCATCGGTGGTTCCCAGCGTGAAGAGCGTCTGGACGTGCTGGATGCCCGTCTGGCCGAGATGGGCCTGAACAAGGAAGATTACTGGTGGTATCGCGACCTGCGTCGCTACGGTACCGTGCCGCACTCCGGCTTCGGTCTGGGCTTCGAGCGTCTGGTGGTCTATGTGACCGGCATGGGCAACGTTCGCGACGTGATCCCGTTCCCGCGTACTCCGCGTACTGCCGAGTTCTGATCAGCGGTATCTTGCCACTGCATTGCAAAAGCCGACCTGTGGGTCGGCTTTTTTATTGTCACCGTTATGGGTGATACTCAGGATCAAACGGCACAAGGAACTCGTCGCCTATGGGATATCGCCTGCTGTTCTCGCTATTGCTGTTCTGCATGCCTGTTCCACTGTGGGCCAAGCCCGTTCGTCTGGCCACTCTGGAGTGGCCCCCCTACACCAGCCAGAGTCTGCCCGATGGCGGCCTCACCGGTCACATCGTCAAGCGTGCCTTTGCCGAGGCGGGACTGGAAGTGGAGTTCGACTTCTACCCCTGGCAACGGGCGGTACGGCTGGCCGCCGATCCGGCCGAGCCCTATAGCGGCTATTTTCCCGAGTACCTCTCCGACACCCTGCCCACCCTGTGGCGCAGCTCCCCCAGCGTGGGCGACAGTGTGCTGGGCATGGCGCAGCGTGCCGGGGCGCCCATCCTCTGGCAGCAGCTCGAGGATCTCGCCCCCTACCGGATCGGCGTGGTGGAGGGGTACGTCAATACCCGAGAGTTCGATACCCTGATGGTGAACAAGCGCCTTAATACGTTTGCCGTCGATGAAGATCTGCTCAATCTGCGCAAACTGCAGCGCAACCGGCTCGATCTGGCAGTGATCGACCGGGATGTCTTTCACTGGCTGATCAATCACGACCGCCAGCTGCAAGTGGCCGGATTGCAGTTTCACCCGCGGATCCTCGAGCACAAGAGCCTGCACATCATGTTTCACCCCGACCAGCAGGCACTGCAACAACGGGTGGCTCAGGCTATTGCAAGACTCGATATTGTGCAGCTGAGCGAGGATTATCAACGCCGCTATCTGCAGTCACCGCCCGCCCCCTGACAATCAGACTCGTAGAACCCCCAACTTGGCGGGAATTATCATCCGAACCCGCGCTTTTAGCACCTATTCTCCGGTGATCCAGACCTTTTCTGACGCCTCCCTTGCAGCCTTTTTCCCCGTCATGACGCCCTCTGTAGCGACCTGTCGGGTGAGTCCAGAGTGATACCATACCCTTGAAGAAGTGATGCTTTTATCAGCACGTGGTTTTTAAGTGGTTTAATCTAAAATTCATCGAGTTATTGAAGTAACTCAATTTTTTCACTTTTGCAGGGGAGCAGAATAGCAACTAACCCTTTTGGGCTAAATAAAACAGACAACGACAATTCATGGTTCAGGCTACCCGCGGCAATATGGGTTGAATCACACGAGGTAACGGAATGATCTTGATGGAATTTTTAGTGGTACTCGGCTGCTTGCTGCTGGGTACCCGCTTTGGGGGCATGGGACTCGGTCTCATCAGTGGTATCGGTCTCTTCCTGCTGACCTTCGTCTTCGGCCTGGTGCCGGGCGAACCGCCGGTGCAGGTGATGCTGACCATTCTGGCGGTGATCGGCTGTGCCGCCACCCTGCAGACTGCCGGTGGCCTCAACCTGATGATGCAAGTGGCCGAGCGTCTGCTGCGCCGTCACCCGCAATACATCACTATCCTGGCGCCGCTGACGACCTGGACCCTCACCTTCCTGTGCGGTACCGGCCACGTGGTCTACACCATGTTCCCCATCATCGCTGACATCGCGCTGCAGAAGAACATCCGTCCCGAGCGTCCGATGGCCGTGGCATCCGTTGCCTCCCAGATGGCGATCTGTGCCTCCCCGGTCTCCGTTGCCGTGGTCTCCATGGTCTCCATTCTGGCTGCCGGTCACGGCATCGGTCAGGCTTACGGCCTGCTCGACATCCTGATGGTCGCCATCCCCTCCTCCCTGACCGGTGTGGTCATGGCGGCCCTGTGGAGCCTGCGTCGCGGCAAGGATCTGGACAAGGACGAAGAGTTCCAGGCCAAGATCAAGGATCCGGAGCAACGCGCCTTCATCTACGGCGGCGGTGAAACCCTGCTCAACACCAAGTTCCCGAAAGAGGCCTACTGGTCTACCTGGATCTTCTTCGCCGCCATCGCCGCCGTGGTATTGCTCGGTGCCAACGAAGGTCTGCGTCCGGTGTTCACCATCAAGGACAAGACCGGCCCGCTCTCCATGAACCTGGTGATCCAGATGATGATGCTGATCGCCGGTGCCATCATCCTGATGCGCTGCAAGGTCAAGCCGGGTGATATCTCCAACGGTGCCGTCTTCAAGGCCGGCATGGTCGCCATCTTCTCCGTGTTCGGGGTTGCATGGATGAGTGAGACCTTCTTCCAGGCCCACATGCCGCTGCTCAAAGAGACCCTGGCCCACGTGGTACAGGCCCAGCCCTGGACCTACGCCCTGGTGCTGTTCCTCATCTCCAAGCTGGTGAACAGCCAGGCCGCCGCCCTGACCGCCATCGCCCCCATGGGTCTGGCACTGGGCGTTGAGCCGAAACTGCTGATCGCCTTCCTGCCAGCGAGCTACGGCTACTTCGTGCTGCCGACCTACCCGAGCGATCTGGCCTGTATCGGTTTCGACCGCTCCGGCACCACCCGCATCGGCAAGTTCATCATCAACCACAGCTTCATCATTCCGGGGCTGATCGGGGTGAGCAGCGCCAGTGCCGTGGGTTATCTGCTGACCACCATTTTGCTGTAATCGCAGCGCCGTTTATCACGTCACCGCTCAACGGGCCCCATCGCGGGCCCGTTGCTTTTTTGCGCTCCGATTGACCCATCCGCTTTACCTGCGCCCCCGCCGCTGGGTAGCATGCCCCCTCGTTCACCACCGGAATCTCCCCCATGTCTCGCGTCATCCTGCTCTGGAGCGGTGGCAAAGATGCCATGCTGGCCCTCTGTCATGCCCGCGCTGCGGGCCATCAGGTGGTGGCACTGGCCACCTTTGCCCCGCCAGAGCCCCGATTTCTCGCTCACCCCTTGCCGCTGGTGCGCCGTCAGGCGGCGGCCCTCGGGCTGCCCCATCTGCTGGTCACCATAGAAGCGCCGTTCGAGCAGAGTTATGAGACGGCGCTGAGCCGCTTGCAGCAGGAGTGGGTTCTGGATGGGGTGGTGACCGGCGATATCGACAGCGTGGGGGGCGCACCAAACTGGATCCGTGAACGCTGCCGCCCGCTCGGGCTCACCGTCCATACCCCGCTCTGGCAGCAATCTCGCCAAGCCTTGCTGGCGGATATGCTGGCCCGCGGCATCGTCGCCCACCTCTCCTGCGTCGATACCCGGGTGCTGGCCCCCGAGTGGGCCGGGCGAATCCTAGATGCGGCCACCCTCAGCGATCTGCAGCAACTGGCCGAGCGTGAAGGATTCGATGCCTGCGGCGAGCAGGGGGAGTACCACACCATGGTGACTGACGGCCCGGGTTTTGCCGCCCCGCTGCACCTCGATGGCTGGCAGGTGGCGCGGCAGGATCATCTGGCCTATCTGGCCGAGCCACAGGGGTAACGGCATCAGGCCATCTGGCCCGCTCACTCAGCGCGCGAAAAATCGAGATAAAAAAACGGGAGGCAACAGCCTCCCGTTTGGATTTGAGCGGACCAGTTTTGAGCGGGCCAATAACGACCCGAACAAGGGATAAACCGGCTTATTTCGCCAGCTTGCCCAGCACCCGCTGCAACAGACGGATGCGCGGTTCGATGCTGTCGAGCAGCAGGAACTCTGCCTCCGAGTGGAAGCCGCCGCCCATGGGGCCGAAGCCATCCAGCGACGGTACGCCCGCGGCGGCGGTGAAGTTGGCATCCGAGCCGCCACCGGCCTCCAGCCAGTTGAAAGGGATCCCCTCCTCCTTGGCCGCCGCCGCCACCAGCGTCATCAGCGCCTCGGTATCGCCACTCGGGCGCATCGCTGGCTTGAAGGTCTGGCGATCCACCTCGACCCGACAGCCCGCAAGGAAGGGGTTGTTGGCCATAAAGGTGAGCCGGTCGTGCACCGCAGCGGCCTCTTCGTTGCTCCAGAAGCGCAGATCGACGATCGCCTCGGCAAAGTCCGGCACCACGTTGACGCCGGTGCCACCCTGTACCACGCCGACGTTCATGGTGGTGCCCGTGGTCATATTGACCTGCTCGTTGATGGCCAGCACCCAGTGCGCCAGCTCGGTAATGGCAGAGACCCCTTCGGTCAGCGCCGAACCGGCGTGGGACGCCTTGCCGTGGAAGGTGATGCGGTACTTGGCATTACCCTTGCGAGCGCTGATGAGATCCCCGTTGGGGCGCGCCGCTTCAGCCACCAGCACGCAGCCGCTCTGTTTGGCTCGCTCGACCAGCCAATTCTTCGACCAGGGGGAGCCAATCTCTTCGTCGCAGTTGTAGCAGACCAGCACCTTGAGCCTGGCCAGCTGGGCCGGATCCATCTCTTTAAGGGCATACCAGATGGAAAGCAGGCCGCTCTTCATGTCCGACACGCCGGGGCCAAAGGCTTGATTGCCTTCGATTTTCAGCGGGCGTTTGGCCGCCGTCCCCTCGGGGAAGACGGTATCCATGTGCCCGCACAGCATCACGTCGTAGTGATCGGCGCCCGGCGCATTGGTGATCTCGAGGCAGGGGCCGCACTCGGCGGCAAACTGATGGCGAGTCACCTGCCAGCCGATAGCCTCATATTTCTCGGTCATGATGTCGGCCACCCGAGCCACCCCGGCCGGGGTGCGGGTGCCGCAATCGAGATTGATCAGCGGGGCCAGATCGGCCAGATAGCTATCGAGGGAAAACGGGCTCTTTACAACTGTCATTATCTTCTCCATGCAACAATCAGCGTTGATGGCCGATCGTCAATTGCAACTATGCGACACAGTGAGAAAAAGGCGGGCAGCCATGCCACCCGCCCGACCGCTAAATTCCAAACACCACTACATAACTCATATCACTACATGAACAGCAGATAGTTGAGGGTCAACGCCGTCACCAGTGCCCCCGCCATCGGCACGCTGGTGCGCTTGACCACGGTAAAGGGCGATACCTTGGCAATCCCCGCACAGGCGATCAGCACCGCCGCGATGGGGGAGATGGTGCGGCCAATGCTGGAGGCCAGCTGCATCGGCAGCAGCATGGTCACCGCAGGCACGCCAAACTTGGCCGCTACCGCCGGTGCCAAGGTCGAGAAGCTGAGGAACGCCGCGTTGCCGGAGCCCATGATGACCGCTGCCACCATGATCAGCGCCACCATCACCAGCGTCATCAGACCGCTGCCGATCCCGGCATTGCTGGCTGAGTGCAGCAGGGTATCGATGGCACCGATGGCCTTGAGGGATTCGGCAAACAGCTCGGCACAGACGATCAGTGCCACTACAGGGCCAAACACCTTGCCCATCCCGTCGAGGAAGCTGGAGAGCCCCGCCATGGCTGTGCGCACCGAGCGGCTACGCAGCAGCTCGCACAGCATGCCGATAAAGACCGACAGCAGCATGGCCACCTCCACGCTCATCTTGATGTCGCTCACCAGCAACTTGGAGAAGGTCATCATCAGCACGAAGGGGATGATCGGCAGCAGGGCATACCAGGTGGGCGCCTGCACGCTCTCGGCGCCCTGCTCGTCCAGCTCGGCGTGATCGCCGCGATGCTGGGCCGGATCCCAGCCATCCTTGCGGTCACAGTGCCGCTGCCAGAAGAAGTGCAACACCATGGTCACCAGCAGCATGGGGGCTACCAGCCAGATCTGGTAGTCAACGAAATAGCTGGTCGGATCCATGCCGGACTGGCCGGCGGAGAAGATGGCGTTGGTCTGGGTCGGGCCAATCTCGAACGCCTGGGAGGTGGCGATGACACCACAGGCGGAGGCCGGACTGATGCCGAGGTTGCGCATCACCGGATACATGGTGACCATCAACAGCAGGCCAAGGCCGGTGGCGGAGGTGACGAACAGGGAGACGAATACCGCCACCAGATAACAGATGGAGAGCATCAGGTAGCTGGACTGGATGCCCGCCACCGGTTTGACCACCACCCGCACCAGCGCCTGAGAGGCCCCGATATGGGACATGTAGGTGGCAAAGCCCGCCACCGCCATGATGGTGAGGCCCAGCCCCGCCGCGCGGTAGGAGAAGATCCCCTTGAACACTTCGAACAGGTCGAACAGGGCGAAGCCGGTGCTCTTGTCAGCGGGGAGAATGGGGTGCAGCCCCAGCCAGTAGGCCACCGCAAAAATGGCCATGCCCGCCAGCGCCAGCACCGCCTGCGGGTTGTAATCCTTGATAATGCCGTAGACCACGGCAACCAGTACGAGCAAGACGAATAGCAGTTCCAATATTCACTCCTGATAAATTTATCGAAGAGCGAAATCTAGTGTTCTGACCACAGTTTGCCTTTGATCCCTATCAAGAAAGGTGCCGTCATCGGGATTCATCAGCATAATATGTCGGTCATGTAACAAATTTTCGTTATTTCAACTACTGGAAAACCTTTGTCCGCCCTTATCGGGGAATTGTGTGACGCGACTCCCCTCTTTTTTGCGTTGGATCAACATATGACGGCGCCGAACTGGCGAAGATGCGCTTCGACATATAGCGACCATTTCGCGCCGGAGAGAGTTATGACAAGCCAAGCCACCGCAGGTGCCTCGACCTGCGACTACAAGCTGTGGGACATCCTCGTCGAGTCTGCAAAGGAACGCACTACCATTCGTTACTCCAAACTGGCCAAGCAGGCCGGGCTGGAGCAGTGCCAGGATGAACTGCGCACCCTGCTGCAACGCATCCGCATGTACTGCACCGAAAACAACCTGCCGATCCTCTCCGCCATCGTGGTGGACGACGTGGGCAAATACACTGGCCTCTCTTCCAGCCTGCCTGATGCCCCCTGGGAACGGGCCCGGGTCTTTGATCATGAATGGACCACCCTGCACTGATTGACGTGCTTGAAGATGCCGACCAAAACGCGCCCGCTGGCGCGTTTTGGCTATCTGGCGTTTGCCCCCTTCTCTTTTTCTCTCGCAATAACCGCTTTTCTCCCAGAATAACCGCCCCCCATCGGGCACTCCCGCCACAGTGATCCTGACCTGAGCTCGAAAGCACCGTTCAGGTGCGACCAGTCACGAGAATCCCCTCACTCCAGACCATCAGCGTTGCCATGAGATCGCCACAATGCCAGAATCGGGCCCTTGCACTGTATTGATTCGGATTTTCGGGACGCGCCCCACGGCTGCGCCCACAAGAGAAGGACTCCCCATGGCCACCACCCTCTATGGCATCAAGAACTGCGACACCATCAAGAAAGCCCGCAAGTGGCTGGATGAGGCCGGTATCGACTACCGCTTTCACGACCACCGCGCCGACGGCCTGAACCCGGACGCTCTGGACTGCTGGCTGGCACAACTCGGCTGGGAAGCCCTGCTCAACAGCCGCGGCACCACCTTCCGCGCCCTGCCGGATGAGACCAAACAGGGGCTCGACACCGCCAAGGCGCGCGCCCTGCTGCTGGAATACCCGGCCATGATCAAGCGCCCGCTGCTGGACCGTGACGGCGAGCTGACCCTGGGCTTCAAGGCCGATCACTACCAATCCCTCTTCTCCCGTTAAGGACAACTAAGGACAACTGATGTCGGATGTCATCGCACTGGCCAAGGATCTGATCCGCCGCCCCTCCGTTACCCCCCTCGATGAAGGGTGCCAGACCCTGATGGCGGAGCGCCTCGCCAGGATCGGGTTCGTTATCGAGCCCATGGTGTTTGAAGACACCACCAACCTCTGGGCCCGCCGTGGCAGCGAGGGGCCGCTGTTCTGCTTCGCCGGACACACCGACGTGGTGCCCGCCGGGCCGCTGGACAAATGGCACACCCCGCCGTTCGAGCCGACCATCAAGGATGGCGTACTCTACGGGCGCGGCGCGGCCGACATGAAGGGCTCGCTGGCTTCCATGGTAGTGGCGGTCGAACGCTTCGTGGCCGAGCATCCGGATCACACAGGGTCCATCGCCTTTCTCATCACCTCCGATGAAGAGGGGCCCTTTATCAATGGTACCACCCGGGTGATCGACACCCTGGAAGCGCGTAACGAGAAGATCCGCTGGTGCATCGTCGGTGAGCCCTCCTCTACCGCCGTGGTCGGCGATGTGGTGAAAAATGGCCGACGCGGCTCCATCACCGGCGATCTGCTGGTGCGCGGGGTGCAGGGTCATGTGGCCTATCCCCATCTGGCGGACAACCCCATTCACAACGCCGCGCCAGCACTGGCGGAGCTCGCCGCCACCGTGTGGGATGAGGGCAACGCCTACTTCCCGCCCACCAGCTTCCAGATCGCCAACATCTCGGCGGGCACTGGCGCCTCCAACGTCATTCCGGGCGAGCTGCAGGTGCAGTTCAACTTCCGTTTCAGCACCGAACTGACCGACATGGATATCCGCGAGCGGGTCGAGGCACTGCTGGATAAACATGGCCTCGATTATCAGCTGAGCTGGACCCTCTCCGGCCAGCCCTTCCTCACCGATACCGGCGCGCTGCTCGATGCGGCTGTGGCGGCCATCGAGGCAGTGAACGGCCAGCGACCGGCCCTGCTCACCACCGGCGGCACCTCCGACGGGCGCTTTATCGCCCCCACCGGCGCCGAGGTGATTGAGCTCGGTCCCGTCAACGCCACCATTCACAAGGTCAACGAGTGCGTGAAGGCGGACGATCTGGATCTGTTGGCCGACATGTACCAAGGGGTGCTCGAGAGATTGCTGGCATGAGACAGGAACAACTGCTGGGGCTCGACGAGAGCCATCTTATTGTGGTGGGGCGCGGCCCCCATCGTCTGACCGCAGCCACTGCGGCGGCCTTCAACGACATGCAGGTGGCGTCCGCCTATGAGGGGTTCAACCTGCAGGCGGCCTCCAGCTGGCGCAGCTTCGAGCGCCAGCTCGCCATCTGGAATGGCAAGTGGCGTGGCGAGCGGCCGCTGCTCGATGCCAGCAGCCAGCCCATCGATGCCCTGCAACTCTGCGAGATAGAGCGGCTGCACGCCATCCTGCGCTGGAGCGCCCTACCGGGCACCAGTCGCCACCACTGGGGGACCGATCTCGATATCTATGATCCGGACTGCCTGCCTGCCGGTACCAAACTGGCGCTGGAGCCGTGGGAATATGAAGCCGGGGGCTGGTTTGCCGACTTGAGCGAGTGGCTCAGCGATCATATGAGCGACTTCGGCTTCTTCCTTCCTTATGCCAAACCGGTCGGGGCACAGAGCGGGGTCGCCTACGAGCCCTGGCATATCAGCTTCTCGCTGGAGTCCGACGAGCAGCGGCTCGATCCCGCGGCACTGGCGCTTTGCCTGCAACAGGCGGATATTGAAGGCAAGTCGACCATATTGGCCAACCTTGATGAACTTTTGGCCCGTTATGTCACCACCTGTCCTGACGAAAGGAAAATCCCATGAATCTCTGGCTGTGGATAGGGTTGCCGCTGCTGTTCCTGCTCGGGTTGTTTCTCAATGCCATCAAAGACATGAAACGGCTGGAGAAACAGTTGCCCAACTACAAGGACAAGATCCGCGAAGTGAAGGATGACGAGGACGACTGAATCCCGCCCCATCCCGTGGGGAGCTCCCTTGTGCTCCCCTGCCCCACTCCTGCCCGACCTCACTGGTCCCCCATTACACCCCGTCTTCTCACCCTGAGATCAACGCTCCTTTGGCTCCGCTTTCGTTCACCTTGTCGCGACCATCATATGGCGCGGGCATGAGGTGAAAAATGTAAAAAAATGCAAATTGATGCACAATCAAGCCACACAAGGGGGGCCTAACTGCATATAATGTGCCTACTTTGCACATTACCAGGAAGGAGTTCGCCCTTGGATGCCGCTACCATCAACAGTTTCTTTTTTGTCGCTGCCCTGTTGGTGGGAGCCAGCGTACTGTTGAGCGCCCTCTCTTCCCGCCTCGGTATTCCCATTCTGGTTATCTTCCTCGCTGTCGGCATGCTGGCCGGTGAGGATGGCCCCGGTGGCATTCACTTCGCCGACTACTCCATCGCCTATCTGGTGGGCAACCTGGCGCTTGCCATCATCCTGCTCGACGGCGGCATGCGCACCCGGGTCTCCTCGTTTCGGGTCGCACTCTGGCCTGCGCTATCGCTCGCCACGGTCGGGGTGGCCATCACCACCGGCCTGACGGGTCTGGCCGCCGCCTGGCTGTTTGACCTCAGTCTGATGCAGGGAATGCTGATCGGCGCCATCGTCGGCTCCACCGATGCGGCGGCGGTCTTCTCCCTGCTCGGCGGGCGTAGCCTCAACGAGCGGGTGAGCGCCACGCTGGAGATAGAGTCAGGCAGCAACGATCCGATGGCAGTGTTTCTCACCGTCACCCTGATCGAGGTGCTCGCCACCGCCCAGCAAGGGCTGGATGCGGGCTTCCTGCTGCTGCAACTGATCAAGCAGTTTGGCCTTGGCGCCGGGATCGGCCTCGGCGGCGGCTGGCTGCTGTGGCGCCTCATCAATAGCGCCCGTCTGGCGCCGGGGCTCTATCCACTGCTCACCGTCAGCGGCGGCCTGCTGATCTTCGCCCTCACCACGGCAGTCGGTGGCAGCGGCATCCTCGCCATCTATCTGACCGGTCTGTTGCTCGGCAACCTCTCCCTGCGCAGTCGCAGCACCACATTGTCGGTGCTGGACGGCCTGACCTGGCTCAGCCAGATCGGCATGTTTCTGGTGCTGGGGCTGCTCGCCTCACCCCACAAGCTGCTGCCCATCGCCCTGCCCGCGCTGGCGCTGGCGGCCTGGATGATCCTGTTTGCCCGCCCGGTATCGGTCTGGATCGGGCTGCTGCCGTTCAAGAACTTCGCCCCGCGCGAGCGCTGGTTTATCTCCTGGGTTGGGCTGCGCGGCGCCGTGCCGATCATTCTGGCGGTGTTCCCCATGATGGCGGGGCTACCCAACGCCCAGCTCTACTTCAACGTCGCCTTCTTCGTGGTGCTGGTCTCGCTGATCTTGCAGGGCAGCTCGCTGCCGCTGGCATCAAAACTGGCGCGGGTGGAAGTACCGGCACCGCCCTCGCCCATCAACCGCTCCGGGCTCGAGATCGATCTCGACAGTCAGTGGGAGACCTTCGTCTACCAACTGGGGGAGGAGAAGTGGTGTATCGGCTCGCCACTGCGGGATCTGCAGATGCCTGCCGGCACCCGGATCTGCGCCCTGTTTCGTGGCCGCGAGCTGCTCCACCCCTCGGGCAGTACCTGCCTGCAGGCCGATGACATTCTCTGTGTGATTGGTCACGAGCGTGACCTCCCCGCCCTCGGCCAGCTCTTTAGCCAAGCGCCGGAGCAGGATCTCGGCCCCCGCTTTTTCGGCGACTTCCTGTTGGAAGCAGCGGCGCGGCTGGTGGATCTCGCCCCTCTCTATGGGCTGGATGTGAGCGAGGTGGCGGATCAGACACTGGGCGATTTTATTGCCAGCCAGTTGGGCGATAATCTGGTGGTCGGTGACAACATCGAATGGCAGGGCCTGATCTGGACCGTGGCCGAAATGGACGAGAGCGTGCCGAGCAAGATCGGGGTGCGCTTTCAGGAAGAGGACCCGGTCTGACCGACCGTCCCGTATCAAGTCCCCAGCAAGAAGGGAGAGAGTTATGCCATATCAAAGTTTGCTGTCCGGCCCCCTGCCCCCCGCTGCCAATCTGGGGGTCATTGAAGGCTTTTTTGGCAAGGGATGGAGCTGGCAGGCCCGCGCCCGCTACGCCCAGTGGCTGCCGCGCCACGGCTACGGCTTCTATATCTACGCACCAAAAGAGGATGGCTATCTGCGCAAGCACTGGGCCCTCCCCTGGCCCGAGCAGCAGCTGGCGGATCTCGCCGAGCTGGCGCGCCAGTGCCGCGCCAACGGGCTCGCCTTCGGGGTGGGCTTGAGCCCGATGGGGGCGCATCACGACTACGATCGCAAGCGCCCGGCGCTGCTCGAAAAAGTGCGCCTGATCGACGAGATGCTCCAGCCCGACATTCTGGCAGTGCTGTTTGACGACATGAAGGGGGATACCCCTGACCTGGCCCGCCACCAGCTCACCATCGCCCACGATATCGCGGCCCACAGCAAGTCGACCCGCCTCATCTTCTGCCCCAGCTACTACTCGACCGATCCGGTGCTGGAGAAGGTGTTCGGCGCCATACCTCCCCGCTATCTGGAAGAACTTGGCGAGCAGCTCGACCGCCGCTTCGAGATTTTCTGGACCGGCCCCAAGGTCTGCTCCAGCGAATATCCGGCCAGCCACCTCAAGCAGGTGACCGAACTGCTCGGCCGCAAGCCCTTCCTGTGGGACAACTACCCGGTCAACGACGGCAGCAAGGCGAGCAGCTACCTCCATCTGCGCGCCTTCGAGAACCGCCCCGCCGAACTGGCAGAGCTGGTCGCTGGCCATGCGGTCAACCCGATGAAGCAGGCGGCGCTGTCGGCCCTGCCGCTCGCCACCCTGCCGATGAGTTACCGCCTCGGCAAGCAGTACGATCCCGACAAGGCGCTGCACGCCGCCCTCAACGCCACCTGCGGCCCACAGATCTCGGCGATGATCGAAGCCGACCTGCCGCTGTTTCAGGATCTGGGGCTGGCGCAGCTCACCCCCGAGCAGATTGCCGCCCTCAAGGCGCGCTACCTGCCGTTTCGGGATCAAGCCTGCGTCGACGAAATCGTGCGCTGGCTCGACGGGGAGTATGTGTTCGACCCCGACTGTCTGACCGATTGATCTGCCCTGCGGGGCCGTAAGGATATTGCATGGACGCATCCCTGATTTACCAGAACCTGGCGGTGATCGCCGCTTTCTTGCTGGTCTATAGCCTGATCGCCGGGCGCTTTGAATCAAAACTGGTCAACGGCCCCCTGCTGTTTATGCTGGCGGGCTGGCTGCTGGGGCCGGGTGGTGTGGAGCTGATCGCCCTCTCCATCGACAGCGATGGCATCAAGCTGCTGGCCGAGCTCTCGCTGGTCATCGTGCTGTTCAACGATGCCGCCAATACCAACTGGCAGGTATTGCTGGCCAACCGGCAACTGCCAATCCGGCTGCTACTGATAGGCCTGCCCCTCACCCTGGTCTGTGGCGCCCTATTTGGCCACTGGCTCTTCCCCGATTTGCCACTGCTGGAGATGGCCATTCTCTCCACCATTCTTGCCCCCACCGATGCGGCGCTCGGCAAGGCGGTGGTCAGCAACCCGGCCGTACCGGCACTGGTGCGCGAAGGGCTCAATCAGGAGAGCGGCCTCAACGACGGTATCTGCGTGCCGGTACTGCTCCTGCTGCTGGCCCTTATCGCCCCCACCGAACAGCACGCAGGCACCGCGACGCTGGCCATCACCCTGATGCTGGAGGAGATCGGCATTGGCCTGCTGGTCGCCTTCGTGCTGACCAGCCTCACCATCCGGCTGCTGAAAATGTCCTATCTCAACGGTTGGCAACTGCCACTCTGGCGTCAGCTCACCATGCCGGGGCTGGCCCTGCTCTGCTTTGCGCTGGCCCAGACTCTCGGTGGCAGCGGCTTTATCGCTGCCTTTGTCGGCGGCCTCTTTATCGGGCGCAGACTCGGTGAACACAAGCATGCCTATATGGACAGCTGCGAGGGGTATGGCGACCTGCTCTCCGTGGTGATCTGGATGGTGTTCGGCGCCACCCTGCTCCCCATGCTGCCGGAGCTGATGCACTGGCAATACTGGCTCTATGCCGTTGCCAGCCTCACCCTGCTGCGGATGGTGCCGGTCTGGCTGAGCCTCATCGGCACCGGCCTCAAGCCCGAGCTCAAGCTCTTTATCGGCTGGTTCGGGCCACGGGGCCTTGCCAGCATCGTCTTTGCGGTGATGGTGCTGCAAAACCAGCCGGCGCTGATCGGCCAACGCCCCATCATCGCCACCGTGCTCTGCACCATCATATTGAGCGTGTTGCTCCACGGTCTGACCGCCAACCCCTGGGTCGAGCGCTTCAAACCTCGCTGAGCCAAGCCGCGCCCATAAAAAATGCCACCGACGGTGGCATTTTTCTTTGGTGGCGTGTGCCGCTGACGGCTCTTAACCGAGCGCCAGCCAGACTCCCACTCCCAGCATCAGGGTACCGGCGATGCGGTTCATCAGGGTGACGTTACCACTCCTGGCGAGGAAGTGGCGCAAGGTGCGGCCACCGCTGGCGTAGAGCAGCAGGCAGGAGAACTCGATGACCAGGATCAGCGCCACCAGCGCGCTGATCTGCGGCGCCATCGGCTTGTCGGCAGAGATAAACGGCGGCAGCAAGGAGATCATAAAGGCCCACCCCTTGGGGTTGGCGATAGCGGTGACAAAGCCCTGCACCGCCAGCCCCATGGCGCTGGTCTGCTGACCCGCCGAGAGATCCGCCGGAATGGCCATCTTGCCTTTGGCCTGCCACATCTGGATGCCAAGCCACACCAGATAGGCGCCCCCGACATATTTGAAGGCGGCAAAGATCCCCGGATAGTTGAGCATGATGGCGGCCACCCCGATCACCGACAGTACCGAGACCAACCCGACCCCGATCAGCTCCCCCCACATCATGTGCAGGGTACGGCGCACACCCAGGCTCATCCCCAGCGTCATCGACAGGGTCATGCACATGCCGGGGGTCACCGAGACAAAGAAAAAGGTCGGGATAAACAGAGCCAGAATGGCCGGATCGATCCAGCTGGACACAACACACCTCCATGGGACGAGAGCGGGGAATAACGGAAACCGGACAATATTGAATCAATACAGCCAGTTGTACCACATATTCAGGGGATTAAGCGTTCAATCATGCCTAAACGGCTCCTTGCGCACAAGGAAAAACCTTTTCTTCAGCACATTTCAGCAATAAAAGCCTTTGACAGCTCCTGACGCTAATGTGTAATGTGTCGGTTCCTCCAATTTCGGATTAGAACTATCTATGTCATTGAATAATCTATCAATAAGAGTCCAAATCCTGATACCGCTGCTGTTGGCCAGCCTACTGATGTTGGTGATGATCGCCATCAGTAAACAGGGGCTGGACGAAGCCATCCGTGACATAGATGAGACGACCCAGAGCGTGGTCCAGAACAAGGACGACATTGCCAAACTGATCCACGCCACCTACCGGCTGCGCACCAGTGCCATCTATGGCCTCTACGATGCCAAGCTGTTTGCCGCGCTGCCGGCGAACCTCAACAGCGCCGAGCAGGAGATCAACAGCATCCTCGCCCGTCTGGTGATCCCCGGGGCCGAGCAAGATAACCGTCAGGTCGCTGCCGCCCTGCAGGCCTACCTCGGTCATACTCGCGGCAACATGCTGCCGCTGCTGGCGCAAAAACATCAGGGTGGCGGCGATCCGGTCGCCTACGAGGCGGCCCGCCTCCATTTTCGCGAGCTGGGTGAACAGCTGATCAAGCAGATCGACAGCATGTCTGCCCACATCAACCAGCTGACCCAGCAAGAGCTGGCCGAAGAGCAGGCCCACTACGACGCTACCCTGCTGCGTACCCTGCTGCTCACTGCCGGCACCCTGCTGGCTGCACTGATCTGCGGCTGGGTGCTCTCCGGTCGTATCGTCAGCCCCATCGCCCAGTTGCAGGAAGTGATGCACGCGGTGGCGCAAGGGCGCTTCAACGTCCGTGCCAAGGCGGAGGGTAACAACGAGCTGACCCGTCTGGCCAAAGATATCAACCTCACCCTGACCCAGCTCGGTAGCACCATTGAGAGCCTGACCGGGATCAGCAACAGCGTCGCCTCCGCCGCCACCGAACTGGCCGCCGTGATGACCCAGTCCGAGGCCAATGCAAGGCAGCAGCACAGCGAAATTGAGCAGGTCGCCTCCGCCGTGACCGAGCTCTCCAGCACCGCGGACAACGTCAACCACAATGCTGCCATCGCCGATGAGCTGGCGCGGGATGCCAATGGCCGGGTCGAACAGGGGCTTGCGCTCTTTACCGAAAGCATCGCCGCCAACAGCCGGATGGCGGGCAGTCTGGAAGATGCCGCCGCCATTGTGGCCCAGCTCAAATCCCAGTCCGAGCAGATCGGCAAGGTGATTGAAGTGATCCAGGGGATCTCCGAGCAGACCAACCTGCTGGCGCTCAATGCCGCCATCGAAGCGGCCCGTGCCGGTGAAACGGGGCGTGGTTTTGCGGTGGTGGCCGACGAGGTGAGAATGCTGGCGGCCCGCACCCAGGACTCCACCAAGGAGATCCAGACCATCATCGAGCGGCTGCAGAGCCAGTCCCAGTCCGCCAACAACGGCGTGCAGGAGACCCTGGAGATCCTCAGCCATAACCAGCGCCTATCGGCTCAGGTGCAGGATCTGCTAAGTGGCATTACCGGTGCCGTGCGCCAGATCAACGACGCCAACGCCCAGGTCGCCACCGCCGCCGAGGAGCAGTCCTGCGTCACCGCCGACATCAACCGCAACATCACCAATATTCACGAGATCGTGAGCCAAAGCTCCGCCGGTATCAGCCAGAGCGCCACTGCCAGCAACGAGCTCTCGCAGCTCGCCGAGCAGCAGCGCAAGCAGCTCTCCCAATTCCAGCTGTAAGCACACGAAGTGAACAAGACAAAAAGGCCCGCGAGGGCCTTTTTAATTCACGGGGCAATCCGTTTGTCCCTGTTTTAAACGCCATTTTTTGGCCATTGGTGCCATAAGGGGCTGGGCTGCCCCGTCAAATATCGGTATGGTAGAGGCACGTTACTCCCCCTCACGTGAGCACACCATGAGCCTGAGATTCAAGAAACCCGCCTTTATCGCCCTGGGGCTCATCGCCCTCATTTCCGCCGCCTGGCTCGACTACTATCTGCCGGAGCACACCATCGCCACCATCACCGGGGTCGAGGTGAAACGCACCGACAAGGATGGCCCCATCAGCCAGAAGAACCCGGCTGACGGCCCCACCACCGATGTCTACTACATCTATACCGAGCGTCCCGGCGAGAAGATCCGGGTGTTCCGCAATGAAGATACCGAGTGGGGCTGGCCCTTCTACTTCAAGTTCAACGCCGCCGACGTGCAGGCCAAGGCCAAATCGATGGAGTTCGAGAAGCGTCTGGCCATCATCACCTCCTACGGCTGGCGCATCAACATGTTCTCCATGTTCCCCAACGTCACCAAGATCGAGAGCACCGAACCCGATGCCTCCACCTGGAGCTTCTTCCGCTGGTTCTGGTTCGGCCTCTGGGCACTGGTGATGGGCAAAGCGGCCATTGCGACCTGGCGCTACTTCGATCGTCTCGAGGATGAGATCTGATGGAGCCGAGCAAGACCCGCACCAGCTTCTACCGGCGGCTCTACGTGGCCTGGCTGATCAGCCAGGGCACGGATACGGTACCCGCCATCATGGAGGCGACCGGCATGCCGCGCCGCACTGCGCAAGATACCCTGACGGCGCTTGCCGAACTCGATATCAGCTGCGCCTTCGAGCAGACCGAGGGGGCTCGCCACCTGCAGGGGCACTACCGTATCAGCGACTGGGGTCCCATCAATCCTGACTGGATTGCAGCCCAACTGCCTCTTATCAAAGAGACGCTGAGTTACCCCTGATCCGGAAGCCTGCCAGCAATAAAATAGAGGGGCCAGCCGACAAGGCTGGCCCCTCTATTTCCAGGCTGATGGTGTGGCAGGTCGCCCTACTCGGGCATGGCCGAATCTTCCAGTTCTTCTTCCGACTCCCCTCTGGTGCAATCGATGATGGATCGCTTGGGGTTGTTGGGATCGCGCAGCAGCA
Organism: Aeromonas sp. QDB23; assembly: GCF_027707745.1. Taxonomy (NCBI): domain Bacteria; kingdom Pseudomonadati; phylum Pseudomonadota; class Gammaproteobacteria; order Aeromonadales; family Aeromonadaceae; genus Aeromonas; species Aeromonas sp. QDB23. The sequence continues at coordinate 119,819 of NZ_JAPCJA010000002.1, read as the reverse complement.
GGGGCGCCAACCCCTCGTCATGCTTCTGCTCGTCACTAAACTCGCTGCCGTAGGCGTTGTGAGTCAAGCGGCGGGCGTTGGCGATGGGGGTATCGACAAAGAGAGCGTGCACTTCAAAGCTTGCGGCAGGCACGATAAAGCCGACCACCGGCAGGCCGTGCAGCTCCTCGTGCACCTTGTACCAGGCAAAGCCGTCGCTCACCTTGTAGGGGGTGTAGTTGGCCAGCTGTAGATTGGCGGCTCTGCCCGTCTCATCCACATAGAGATCGGTAAACTCGCAGGTCGCCAGCCCCTGCCACATCCGTTCGAATGGCGTCGCACAACCCGTCAGTTGCAACCCGGCCAGCAGCACCACCCCTCTCTTCCACATTCCCCGCCCCTTCTTGCAAAAATGAACCGACGATCAGTCAAACGCCCGCAGCCGCGTCACCAGCAGATCGATAAAGCCCGGACGATCCAGCCCCAACAGCACCAGCGCATTGGCTGGCTTGCCGGTCAGACCATAACGATCCACCACAGTCATGCCGCAAGTATGGGTGCCGCCAGTCTCGATATCGACCCGGCACTCGACCCCGTGGAACAGCTCGGGAGCCAGCAACCAGGCAATGGTACAGGGGTCGTGCAGCGGTGCACCAGCAAATCCCCACTTGGGATCCCGGTGGTAGATCATGAAAAAGTCGAGCAGCCCGGCGACGCACTGGGCCACCGGATTGGTGATGGCGCGCACCCGCTCGATATCCTCGTCCATCACCTGCGCCTCATGGGTCACATCGAGGCCACACATGGTGATGGGAATACCCGACTTGAACACCATATCGGCCGCTTGTGGGTCGACATAAATATTGAATTCCGCCGCCGGGGTCCAGTTGCCGGCCCCTGCGGCGCCCCCCATCAATACGATGCGGGCAATGTTGGGTTTGAGCTCCGGGTGGGCCGCCAGCAGCAGGGCGATATTGGTCAGCGGCCCGGTCGGCACCAGGGTCACCGGTTCCGGGCTCTCGCGCAGACATCTGGCCATCAGCTCGATCCCCGTCATCCCCTGCGGGGCAAAGGCGGGATCCGGCAGTTTGGGGCCATCGAGACCCGATTCGCCATGGACGTTGTCGGCGATGATAAGCTCCCGGGCCAGCGGTTTCGGTGCCCCTGCCGCCACCGGAATATCGTCGCGCCCCAGCAAGGTGAGGATGCGCAGGGCATTGTTGAGGGTCTTGTCCGGGGTCTGGTTGCCCGCGCTGGTGGTGACCGCCAGCACCTTCAGTTCAGGACTGGCCAGCGCCAGAATCAGGGCGATGGCGTCGTCGTGGCCGGGATCACAATCAAGAATAACGGGCAGTGCCATGGAGAGACTCCTTACAACATCAAAGGGAGCCCTACCTTAGCAAGCTCGCAGCGGCTGAACTCGGGAGGGGGTCACAAAATGGTTCCTGATTTTTTTCAATCAGTTACCTTCGCGCTGTCACAGCCGGCCAGCAGCAGGCCGCAACGAGGGGATGGTGTGGCGAGCGTATCCGCTACGCCGATTCGCGCCTTACCCGCCACTTGGGTATGATGGCCCCCCGTTTTCTGCCCGTGTGCCCTATGTCCGTTATCGTCGACACCTTTATCGCCCCGCCCTGCAGTGCCGCCATCGAGATCCTGTTCGAAGATGAGCACCTGTTGCTCATCAACAAGCCGAGCGGCCTGCTGAGCCTGTCGGGCAAAAATCCGCAGAACCTCGACTCGGTTCACTATCGCTTGGTGCAGGATTTCCCCGGCTGCACCTTGGTGCACCGTCTCGACTTCGGTACCTCAGGCATCATGGTGGTGGCCAAAAACAAGGTCATCAATGCCCTGATCTGCCAGCAGTTCAGCCAGCGGGCGGTGAGCAAGGCCTACAGCGCCCTGCTGTGCGGCCATCTCGCTGACGATGAGGGGGGGATCGATGCCCCCATTGCCAAGGATCCGGCGATTTTCCCGCTGATGAAGATCTGCGCCGCCAGCGGCAAACCCGCCCGCTCCCGCTATCAGGTGATTGAGCGGCTGGCGCAGCAGATGCAGGGTCAGGCTGTGCCACTGACCCGGGTAAGGCTGGTGCCGGAGACCGGCCGCACCCATCAGCTGCGCATCCACAGCCAGCTGCTGGGCCACCCCATTCTCGGCTGCGATCTCTATGGCGGCCTGCTGTCACCTGGCTGCGAGCAAGCACCGCGGCTGATGCTGCATGCCAGCGAGCTGGATTTTGCACATCCGGTGAGCGGCGAGCCGATGCAGATCCGCTGTGCCGCGCCTTTTTAGGAGCAATCAGTAGAGGCCGTCAGTTGATGGCAATAGACGCGAGTGTGTCGGGAATAAAGGCGTGACGGGAGAAGAAAAGGGACAAACGGCGGATAAAGATAGGGGCCGTGCTTTCGCAACGGCCCCCACCCCCCACTCTTTGTGGTGCTATCAGATCAGCTTGCGGGCAGCGCCCAGTACGATCTTGATGGCATCAGATTCGGTCTTCGCCATGGTTTCGGCGTTCGGGATTTCCTGCTGGGTACGGTTGACGATAACGCCAGCTACCATACCGGCACGCAGGCCCTGGCTGGTGCACATGGTCAGCAGGGTGGCAGATTCCATCTCATAGTTCAGCACGCCCATGGCTTGCCACTCTTTCATGGAACCCTGGAAACGGCTCACTACGCGGCCGGATACGGTGTCGTAACGCTCCTGACCCGGGTAGAAGGTATCAGAAGAAGCAGTCACACCGATGTGCAGCTTGGAGCCCATCTCTTTGGCGGTGTTGACCAGCGCGGTGGTGCAGTCGAAGTCGGCAACAGCCGGGAACTCCATCGGTGCAAAGTGCAGGCTGGCACCGTCGAGGCGCACGGAACCGGTGGTCACAATCACGTCACCCACGTTCAGGTGCGGCTGGATGGCGCCGGTGGTGCCGATACGCAGGAAGGTGTTGATACCCAACTGGGCCAGCTCTTCTACTGCGATGGAGGTGGACGGGCCACCGATACCGGTAGAGCAGATGATCACGGCCTTGCCGTCCATCTCGCCGCGCCAGGAAGTGAATTCACGATGGCTGGCCAGGTGCACCGGGTTATCCAGCATCTCTGCGATGCGCTTGACGCGCTCGGGGTCACCGGGGACGATCGCCAGGGTGGCGCCTTGCAGATCCGCTTTCTTCAAACCCAAGTGAAATACATCAGACATAGTGGACTCCTGGTTGCCCCCCTGCCAGCATGGTCAGGGCGCAAGTTAAGATGATTCTTTATGATACTTTCAAGCCTTTACCCCCCTCTTCGGGGAGGCGCCAACTATGGTCGAAAGCGCTTTCCAATTCCTTGAAGCGCCTCACACTTCCACGCATTGACAGTCACAAAGATCGCGCAAAACGTTGGCTAACCCAATGAAATAATTGACAAACGTTTTTCTGAAAAAGGGTCTCGAACAGGGAAAGTCAAGCCCGGTTCAGCGCTTAATTAACGACTCGTGATCGACCCCGTAAAGTTGTAAACAAGATGCTTTTGTATCCCTTTCGAGATGATAGCCTAGCGGCCAACTACCACTTAATGGCTAACTACAGGAAGTCCATCATGGCTACATTCAAGTTCTATATTCCCGCAATCAACCTGATGGGTGCCGGCTGTCTGCAAGAGGCCGCCGCCGATATCAAGGGTTACGGCTATCGCAAGGCACTGATCGTCACCGACAAGATCCTCAACCAGATTGGCGTGGTCGCCAAGCTCACCACCCTGCTGGCTGAACATGGCATTGAGAGCGTGGTTTTCGATGAAACCAAGCCAAACCCCACCATGACCAACGTCGAAGCGGGTCTGACCATGATCAAGGCCAACGGCTGTGACTGCGTCATTTCACTCGGTGGCGGCTCACCCCATGACTGCGCCAAGGGCATCGCCCTGGTGGCAGCCAACGGTGGCAACATCAAGGATTACGAAGGGGTGGATCGCTCCGCCAAGCCACAACTGCCGCTCATCGCCATCAACACCACCGCCGGTACCGCCTCCGAGATGACTCGCTTCTGCATCATCACCGACGAAGCGCGCCAGGTGAAAATGGCCATCATCGACAAACACGTTACCCCGCTGATGTCGGTCAACGACCCCGAGCTGATGCTGGCCAAGCCGGCCGGTCTCACCGCCGCCACCGGCATGGATGCCCTGACCCACGCCATCGAAGCCTATGTCTCCACCATCGCCACCCCGGTGACCGATGCCAGCGCCGTGATGGCCATCGAACTGATTGCCAAGCACCTGCGCACCGCCGTCAACCAGGGCGATGATCTGCACGCCCGCGAGCAGATGGCCTATGCCCAGTTCCTGGCCGGCATGGCCTTCAACAACGCAAGCCTGGGTTACGTACACGCCATGGCCCACCAGCTGGGCGGTTTCTACGACCTGCCCCACGGTGTCTGCAACGCCGTGCTGCTGCCCCACGTTCAGGCTTACAACGCCCAGGTGAGCGCGGCTCGTCTGAAGGATGTGGCCCGCTACATGGGGGTGGACGTGAGCGCCATGAACGACGAGCAGGGCGCCGCCGCTGCCATTGCCGCCATCAAGCAGCTGGCGCTGGATGTGAAGATCCCGGCCGGTCTGGAGCAGCTCGGCGTCAAGGCTGATGACTTCGATACCCTGGCCAGCAACGCCCTGAAAGATGCCTGCGGCTTCACCAACCCGAAACAGGCGAGCCACGAAGAGATCGTCGCCATCTTCCGCTCGGCGATGTAAATGGTTGCCTGATTGCCAGAAAGGGTCGCAGTGCGGCCCTTTTTATTGGCTGATGGATCAATGGCTTTTTACTTCCGTGGAGGGAGTCGGTATGATTTGCCGAGCCAAAAAGACTGTATGGATGATCTGAACTCGATATGCGGATGAAACACCTGATTGCCGCGGCTTTGACCGCCCTCACCCTCTCCGGTTGCAGCCTGGTCTATCGCATTGATATTCCCCAGGGCAACTATGTGGAACAAAAACAGGTCGACAAACTGCGCCAGGGGATGACCCGCGAGCAGGTCAGCTATGTGCTGGGGACCCCCATGCTGCGCGACGGCTTTGACCCCAACACCTGGTACTACCTCTATGAATTCCAGCCGGGCCACGGCGACAAGGAGCGCAAAGAGCTCACCGTCACCTTCGCCAATGACAGGCTGACCACAGTGACGGGTGACTTCCCGCTGCCAGCAGCCTTCAATACCCCGCTCTGATATCTCGCAAAACCGGCCTCGCGCCGGTTTTGTTTTATCCAGCCTCCACGCTATGTATCCTGCCCGTTATCCTGTCAGGGGATACTGTGTCATCTCCCCCCATTGCAGCTGCTCGCAAATTGCCTGATGCTGATGAGCAGCCACCATGGCATCAACACCATCGAATGACACAGGGAGAATCCCCATGAGCCGGATCCTGATTGCCGGAGCCAGCGGCCTGATCGGTCGCGAACTGGTGCAGCAACTGCCTGCCGAACATGAACTGACCCTGCTCTGTCGCAAGCCGGGCAAGGAGGCGCACCACTGGCTACCGGTCAATTTTGATGATCTGGCCAGCGTTACCCTCTCCCGCCCGGTGGATATCGCCTTCTGTGCCCTCGGCACCACCCGCAAGGAGGCGGGCTCTGCCGAGGCGTTTCGCCGGGTCGATCTCGACTATGTGGTCGCCTTTGCAGAGCTGGCCCGCCGTCACGGCTGTCAGCACCTTATCGTGGTCTCGAGCATGGGGGCCAGTGCATCGTCCCCGGCTCTCTATCCGCGTACCAAGGGGGAGATGGAGCAGGCCCTGCTGGCCCAATCCTGGCCACGGCTCGCCATCGTGCGGCCCGCCATGCTGCTCGGGGATCGCCAGCCACCGCGCCTCTCCGAGCAGATCTTTCAGACTATCTACCCGCTGTTTCGGCCGCTGCTGGTGGGCAAGCTCGCCCGCTGGCGTGCCATCGAGGCCAGTCAGGTGGCCCGCGCCATGATCGCCCTCTCGAAACTGCCCGCCGGGTGCGAGATTGTCGAGAACGAGCAGTTGCTGACCCTCTGAACCCAGCCTTCCCTACTACTTACGCACAGTGCTGCAAAAACAGAAGGGCAAGCCAGCTTGCCCTTTGTTTATCTGTTGGCGAGGTACCCTGACCGCCTCTTGCCATCACAGGCTGCGCTCGGCTGTCAGGGCAACATCCATCAACCGCGAATATGGTCGATAAAGGCGTCGATCTGCTCGCGGGTGCAGGCAGGGTTCATAAATACCGCCTTCTCCCCGGCGATGTAGGAGTATTTGCCCCGTGCGTCGTAGTCGGAGTGGGCCACTGCCTCCACCCAGTTGGTGTAGAGCCCCACCTTGCCGCGCCCCTTGAACAGGCTGCGGTGGTAGTCGGTGTTGCGCTGCAAACGGGCCTTGTAGGCGGGATCGCTGGAGCGGGCCAGCTCGAAGGCGAACTCGGCCTCCGGATCGCTCACCCACTCGGGGTTGTAGATCTTGAAGCCGACGCTCGGCCCCTGATTCTCCTGCGCCACCAGCTTGACATTGCCGAGCTGGCTTAGCCGGAAGCGGAAGTAGTTGGCATTTTGCAGGCAGTGGGCCAGCACGGTGCGATACCCCTCGACCCCCATGTAGTTGAGCGCCGCATAGGCACCGAACAGGCCGCTCGCGCCGCGGGAGCACTCGATGGTGGATTGCAGGTGGGTCTGGCCCTGAATGTCCCGCTCGAAGTAGGAGAAGTTCTCCGGGTCATTCTCCATCGCCTTGAGATCATCCTGCTCCTTGATCATCACCAGACTGGAGGTGTAGGGCACATAGCCCCACTTCTGGAAGTCGACGGTGAAGGAGTCGGCATATTTGAGCTCGGCAAAGCGCGCCACGTTGCGCTCGATCCCCGCCAGAGTCGCGCTGTTGATGGCGAGTGGGTTGGCGGCGAAGTCGTAATCGAGGAAGAAGATCATCGACCAGCCGATGGCGGCGTCGACGTGGATGTGCGGCTTGACCGCCACCTCGAACTGCTCGCAGAGGCGATTGCGCAGCTCGAATACGGGTTTCACCTGATCGACCCCGAAGGTGTCGGTGGTGCCCATGGTGAGCATGATGGTGGGCACCACGTGTTTCAGGGCAAAACAGGCGGTCAGGGTGCGCTCGAGGTGGTCAAGATCGATGTCATTGTTCTCGCCGACCTGAATGCGGATGGTCTTGTTCTCGATATCGACCCCGAGCAGGGAGAGGTTGGTGATGTTGGAGTAGTGGCCGCCCTGGGAGTTGATAATGCGGTAATCCTGATAGTGGCCGAGCCCCTTGTGCTTGGCCTCCGGCAGGCTTTTGCGAATGCCGAGCAGGTAGCCATAGAGGTTACAGAAGGTCCCCCCCTGGGTGAAGATGCCGGTGGCACGCTCGGGGTCATAACCCGCCAGCAGCGCAATCTGGCGCACCACCTTCTTCTCCAGCTCCTCGGCCACCCCGGCATATTCGGAGTAGACCAGATTGGGGTTGGCCAGAATGCCCAGCTGGGCGCCGTAGATAGCGGGATCCGCCGACATGGTGATGACGTTCTCGACGCTGGAGGGGTTCTCCCAATCCTTCGACAGGGCGGCGGCGAACAGCAGCTCGGCCATCGGCTCGCCCGGGGTGCGCATGGTGGCGGGCACCGGCACGGTCTCGCAGAGATCGGCAAGGCGGGCGCGGCCATCTGGCCAGGCGTTCAGACGGGCATCCGGGGCCAGGCCACGGGCCCGAAATTCATTGAGGGTGGCAAAGCCGGGTTCACGAAAAACCGGCCAGAGATCGGGATTGCGCGAGAAAAAGTTGGCTTTTACGGCTGCAAACCGGCTTGAGAACTCGGGGTGGACGGCGTTGACGCTTTCGTCTTTCAGATAAACTAAGTCACTCATTTTTATACCATTAGTACAGCAAATGTGCGGCCGTTATACCCCTGTGCCTGCGGGGCCGACAGCGACAATATCTAATGGCCTACCCTACTTTTTGTCATGTATCAGCCATGACAAGGGCTGGCAAAAAGGCGCCTTTGGGGCGCCTCTTTGCATTTCGTGATCTCGTTCACATGTTGGCTGACATAGTCCTTACTACCAGACAACCATCAGCGCAGCGCCACCCTCAACGCAGGGAGGTCAACAGCCACTGGGCAAACTCCGCCAGCTCGACCTGTTGCTGCGGGAAGGCCGCCAGCCAGGGCTGCAGGCGCGCGGCAACCGCCTCCGACCGATAGTCGCAACCCGCCAGCTCGGCTGCCAGCAGATCGAACGGGGCGGGTTCCAGGGTATCGCTGAACAGCTGCGCCCGGGTGATAATCCCCTTCTCCACATCAAAGTGCAGCTCCACCCCGCCCCAACCAAAGCGCTCCTCCAGCAGATGGCTGAACGCCGGGGCATGGCCATAGTTCCACTCCCAGCTGCGCTGGCGGGCGAAGATCTCGGCAAAGCCCGGCAGATCCGGCATCTGCGCCGGGGAGATATGCTCGGGTTCGACCCGCGCACCGTAGTGGTGGAAAAACGCCTCGGTAAGCGCCTCGCTCACCTGCTGATGGTCTATCCCCGGCAGCAGTTCGCACAGGTTGGCCACCCGGCTGCGCACCGAGGCGATCCCCTTGGCGGCCAGCTTCTTGGGGTCGGGATTGAGGTAGTTGGCGAGGCGGCCAAGATCGGCATCCAGCAACAGGGTGCCGTGGTGGAAACCGCGATCCAGGGTCTCCCGATAGGCGGAGCCCGATACCTTGCGCTCCCCGTCCGGGGTGGCCACCAGCAGATCGTTGCGACCGGAGGCAAAGGCCTCGATCCCCAACCGCTTGAGCCCGTCCAGCACGATGGCGGTGGAGATGCTCTTGTCATACTCCGGCTTGCCCGCCATGAAGGTGAAGCAGCTGTTGCCAAGGTCGTGGAACACGGCGCCGCCGCCACTGCTGCGGCGCGCCAGGGTCACACCATCCTCCTCCATCCGGCGGGTATTGCACTCCTTCCACGGGTTCTGGGCCCGGCCGATCACCACGGTATTGGCGTTGCGCCAGAGGAACAGCACCCGCTGGCCGGGGTCCATCTGGCGGAAGATGCACTCCTCGACGGCCAGATTGAACAGGGGATCGTGAGAGTCGGAGAGAAGCAGACGCAAGCGGGACATAACAGGACCTTATCCGGAACAGGGGACGACATGATAACACTGACGGGGCTATCACTGACCCGTTTCACCTTAACCGGCACGCAGCAGCATGGATACATTGGCTTCACACCTGACCGCCTCATAAAACTATCTTTTGATATAACGACACAACTTGACGTGAAACCGCGAAAAAAATGCAGTCAAGCCACAATGACAACGATAAAAACGGGAAAAAATGGCTAGAATGCGACCACTTTAATTGGCCATATGGCTCTCTTCTTCGTCACATAACTCGCCAAAAAACTGTATGCGCATATCGAGTGTGATGAATGACACAAAAATGACTTTTAATGTCCCGGACACCCCATTGCAAACGCCTTCACCCCCCTTGCAGGTTACAACGAATTGCTTGAATCTAGCTTAGGGTCTGTTGATGTTTCATCACGACCGCGACTATGGCCCGTTTTGACGCGCAGCGAGGCTCGAGAGGCAAGATTGAGTGCCCCCAACAAGCCCGCGAGTGACGGCACTGCGCGACAAAACAGCCCCGTCCCTGCGGGTTGCGCGGCAAATAACGCCATGCGTTGTTGCGGGACTTGCCAAGGGAATAACCATTGTCTGCGCCCCGCGCCTAGCCTGGCATCATTTGACGCAGCAACGCGGCTTATGCAGAGACATCAACAGACCCTGGACACCGCTCCCGAGAGAAACGTTGTATGACGGAGAACGCAGCCCCCCGCCAGCGCCTCAGCTGGTTTCTGCCAATGCTGGTCGGTATGGTCATCGCCACCCTGACCTCTCCCCCCGTGCGAGCAGAGGAGCAGGTCATCGTCCAGTTGCCGTGGCAGCACCAGTTCCAGTTTGCCGGTTACTACGCGGCCATCGCCAAGGGATTCTATCGGGAGGCCGGTCTGCAGGTCACCCTGCGCGAAGCGGACTCACGGACCGATGTGGTCAGTGAGGTGATCTCGGGAAAGGCCCATTTTGGCATCAGCGGCAGTGATCTGCTGCTGGATCGGGCCGCCGGTCGCCCGGTGGTGGTGCTCGCCGCCCTGCTGCAGCACTCGCCGCTGGTCCTGCTCACGCTGGAGCGGCCAGATATTCGCAGTCCGACCGATCTGGCCAACAAGCGACTGATGCTGGAGCCGGGCTCCAACGAGCTGCTGACCTACCTCGCCCACCAGACCCGCAGCCGCGACTGGGTCACCCTCCCCTACAAGCAGGGAATTCAGGCACTGCTGACTGGCGAAGTGGATGCCATCAGCGCCTACAGCTCCACCGAACCCTTCTATCTGCAGCAAAAAGGGATCCCCTATCGGGTCTTCAGCCCGCGCACCATCGACTTCGACTTCTACGGTGACAACCTGTTTACCTCGGAGCGGGAGCTGATCACCCGACAGGATCGGGTCTACGCCTTCCAGCAGGCCAGCCTCAAGGGGTGGCGCTATGCGATGGACAACCCCGAAGAGATGATCAACCTGATCATGGAGCAGTACCCGAGCGGTGCAGGCCGTGAACAGCTGGAGTTCGAGGCCCGCGAGACCAGAGAGCTGATGCAGCCGGATCTTATCGAACCGGGCTACATGCAGCAGGAGCGCTGGCTACAGATCGCCAAAACCTATCTGGAGGCGGGCCTGCTCCAGGTGCTGCCCAACCTCGACCACTTCATCTACGACCCGGCGCAAGAGCGGCTGCGCCAGCAGCGCAAGTTGCTCGACAAGAGCGTGGCGGTGGCCATGCTCGTCACCTTTACCCTGATGACCCTGCTCGGCATCTTCTTGCACCTCTATCTGCGGCTGCGTCAGGAGGCGCGGGATCGCCAGCGGCTAACCCGTGAACTGGCCCAGAGCGAGCAGCACTACCGCTTCGTGGCGGAGAACAGCGCCGATGTGATCTGAACCATGGATGCCGCCAGCTTGCGCTTTCGCTATGTCAGTCCGGCCATCGCCCCCCTGAGCGGCTACGAGGCCCCCGAGCTGTTTGCCCTGCCCCTCAAACAGCTGTTGCCGGAGGCCTCAAGGCAACTGCTGCGCGAGGAGATCTCCGCCACCCTGGAGGCCTGGCAGCGGGGGGAGCACGATCAGACCCGCCGGGTCATTCGCACCCAGCTGCGCCACAAGGATGGCCATCTGGTGGCGACCGAAACCATCACCACCCTCCATGGCAACCACCAGGCCCAGCCGGAGTCGATCCTCGGGGTCACCCGGGATATCACCGAGCGGGCTGCGCGGGAGGAGATGATGCGCCGTCTCGCCTTCTACGACCCCCTCACCGGGCTGCCCAATCGCCGCTTGCTGCAGCAACGGCTCAAGGAGCTGCTGGAGCAGGAGGCGCCCCGTCCGCTGGCATTGATGTTTATCGATCTCGATCACTTCAAGCCGATCAACGACACCTTCGGCCATGAGACCGGAGATATCCTGCTCAATCTGGTGGCCGAGCGGATGAGCCACTGCGTGCGTAAACAGGATCTGGTGGCGCGGCTGGGGGGGGACGAGTTCGTCATCTTGCTGCCGGAGACCGGCGACGAAGTGCTGGCAGTGGCCGACAAACTGCACCAGCAGCTGCGCCATCCGTTCCAGCTGGAGGGGCAGGAGCTGCTCATCTCCAGCAGTATCGGGCTGGCGCTCTATCCCGAGCATGGGGAGGATGCCAAGACCCTGATGCACCACGCCGATCAGGCCATGTATCAGGCGAAGAATCGCGGCCGCGGCCGGGTCTGCCTCTTTACCTCGGGCCTTGATCCCGAGCAGGGTGCCCTGCTGTGGCAACCCGGCCACGAGTGCGGTCACCCGCGCATCGATGCCGAGCATCGCCAGCTGTTCGTGCTGACCAACCGGCTGCTGGAGCGGATGAAAGATCAGCACGAGAACCCGGCCCCGTTTCTGGAGAGTCTGGAGAGCCTGTTCGACATGGCCCGCCATCACTTCGCCTTTGAAGAGCAGATGCTGGCGGAGATCGATTATCAGGAGCTCGTCAGCCACCGTCAGGATCACCAGCGCCTGCTCAACAAGGCAGGCCAGCTGTTGCACGCCGCCAAAGCGGGAACGCTGGGCAACGACGAGCTGCTCAACTTCATCATTCAGGAGCTGGTAGTCGGCCACATGAGTCAGGCGGATCGCCGCTACTTCCCTCTGTTCAGATCTGAGCGCAGCCTGTCGGTTGCGGAGGTGGTCGCCTAGTCCCCCCTGTTCAGACCCGAGCGTAACGCACCTCTTGCGAAAGGGGCGACCTAGTCACCGCGCAGGGCAACCACGGGGTCGAGACGCACTGCCCGCAGCGCAGGAGCGACCCCGGCCAATAGGCCAACCAGGGCGCTGCAACCGAGCGCCAGCAGCAGATAGAGAGGATGGAGGGTGAGCGGCAACCCGGCCGCCAGCAGGGTGAGCAGCAGCTTGAGCCCGCCGAGCAGGGCCAGTCCCATGGCTCCGCCCAGCAGCGCCAGCACCACGGCTTCGAGCAGGAACAGCAATAGAATGCGCCGCCGTGGACAGCCCAGCGCCATCAGCAAGCCCACTTCGGGGATCCGCTCCTGCTGGGCGATGCTCATGATGCTGAAGATGCCGACCGCCCCGATCAGCAGCGAGATAATGCCGAGCCCGCCAACCGCCAGCTTGATGATGGAGAGTATCTTGTCGAGGCTGGTCAGCATGTCCTGCTGGGAGGTGAGGGTGAAATCCTCGGCGCCGTGGCGGGCGATCAGCACTCGCCGGATCTGGGCTGTGATGTCGGCCTCCTTCTGCCCGGCGCGATAGATGACGTCGATCTCCTGCAGCCCCTCCTTGTTGAACAGCGCCTGGGCGTGAGCGGCGGGCAGATAGATCATGTCGTCCAGATCAAAGCCGAGAAATTGCCCTTTGGGGGCCAGCACCCCGGCCACCCGAAAACGGCGATCACCGGCGCGTAGCAGACTGCCCGGCGCATCGCCGCCGGGAAACAGCTCCGCCGCCACCTTGGCACCCAGCACCGCATAGGCGCGGGGCATGGCACTGTCATCCGCGGGCAGAAAACGTCCCTGCACCAGGGTGAGTCGCCAGCCTGAGAGCGCCGCCGGACCTGTGCCCAGAATGGCGGTGCTGCGTGTCAATCCGCGGCTGCGCACCTCCCCCTGCCCCTGCACCACAGGGAGCGCTGCCTCTACCCCTGCCAATCTAGCGAGGGCATCGGCGTCCTCCAGCAGCAGGGGACGACTGCTGGAGAGGATGCCGGGCGGGCCGCCGGCGGTTTCGGTCTTGCCCGGGGTCACGGCGATCAGCCGGGTGCCAAATTGGGAGAAGCTGTCGAGCAGATAGAGCCTGAGCCCCTCGCCGATGCCGGTGAGCAGGGTCACCGAGGCGATCCCGATGGCAATACCCAGTGCCGACAGCAGGCTGCGGCTGCGCCCCGCCAGCAAGGCGCGCCAGAGCCAGAACAACAGATCGGCGGCGCGCATCAGCCACCGCTCCACTGCCCGCTGCGCAGGCTGCTGACCGGATCTTGCCGTGCTGCACGGGAGGCGGGCAGCCAGCTAAAAAACAGCCCGGTCAGCAGGGCCGCCGGTATGGTGCAGAGGGTCGCGAGCAGAGGGACAGCCGCCGGAAATCCGGGCCAAATCACTCCGGCGAGGGCAACCAGGGCATAGCCCAACACAGTGCCAAACAGGGCGCCACTGCCGCTCAGCAGCAGCGCCTCCCACAAAAACAGCTGGCGGATCTGGCGACTGTCAGCCCCCAGCGCCTTGAGCAGGCCGATCTCGCCGGTGCGCTGGCGAGTGCTGATCAGCGCAAGATTCATCATCATGATGCCGGAGACCAGCAGGCTGATGGCGCCGATGCCGGCAACTGCCAGGGTGAGGGTCGAGAGAATGGTGGAGAAGGTAGCCAGCATGGCGTCGCGGCGCACCACGGTCACATCGAGCACCCCGTGGCGCGATTGCATCAGCTGCTCCAGTCGCTTGACCAGCGGCGGCACCGCTTGCCCCGCCAGCGGCTGGATCAGCAGCCGAAACAGCCCCTCGGTGTTGAACAGCCGCATGGCGCTACCGACCGGGATCAGCGCGGCCTCGGCCATGTCCATCCCCAGATTGCTGCTCTGGCTGGTGAATACCCCCACCACCCGAAAGCGGCGATTGTCAAAACGCAGCCACTGACCGACCGGATCGACCTGACCGAACAGCTCACGGGCCACCTTGGCCCCGAGCAGGACGGCCGGTCGATCCTCTGCGGCATCCCCCGGCAACCAGCGGCCGGAGAGCAGCTCCAGCCCGTGGGTATCGCGCAGCCCGTTGCTGCTGCCAAGCAGCATGGTCTGGCGCAGCCGTGCCCCCTGTTTGGCCTCGGCAAAGCCCATCACCAGCGGCACCAGCCGCACGTTTGGCTGGTGCTGGCCAAGGTAGTGCATATCATCGAGAGTGATCTGCCGCAGACTGTTGCCGGTGACCGGCGGCAGCCCGCCGGTGGTCTCCTTGCGGCCGGGGAACATCACCAGCAGATCCTTGCCAAGGGAGCTGAACTGGTCGGCCACATAGCGCCTCGCCCCCTCCCCCAGCGCGGTGAGCAGCAGCACCGAGGTGACGCTCAGACTCACCGCCAGGATCAAGACCAGCGCCCGTGAACGCTGACGCAATAACGCCACGGCGGCAAAGCGGATCACATCGGGCCGCCGCATTCAGCCACCGCCGCTATCAATGTTGATGCGGCCATCGTTCATCAGGATCCGCCTGCCCGCCCGCTCACCAAGGCGCGGATCGTGGGTCACTACCACCAGCGTGATCCCCTGCTCCCGGTTGAGCCCCTCCAGCAGGGTAATCACCTCCTCCCCGGAGCGGGAGTCGAGATTGCCGGTGGGCTCGTCGGCCAGGATCAGCCGCGGCGCCATTGCCATGGCCCGGGCGATGGCTACCCGCTGACGCTGACCGCCGGAAAGCTCGGCAGGGCGGTGTCCGGCCCGGTTCTCCAGCCCCAGCTCTCCCAGCAACTGCTGGCTTCGGCGATGGCGCTCGGCGGGGGCGATCCCGCACAGCATCAGCGGCAGCTCGACGTTTTCACGGGCGGTGAGGCGGGAGATGAGGTGAAACGACTGGAACACGAAACCGATGCGATGGCCGCGCAGCTGGGCCAATGCGGGTTCTGACAGGGTGGCGGTATCCTCCCCTCCCAGCCAGTAACGCCCCTCATCGGGCCGATCCAGCAGCCCCAGCACATTGAGCAGGGTCGATTTGCCGGATCCCGAGGGGCCCATCACCGCCAGATACTCCCCCTCGGCAACCCGCAGGGAAACGCGGTCGAGGGCAGCCACCTCGCTCCCCCCCAGAGTGAAACGACGGCTGACGGCATCAAGGCGAATGAGATCACTCATCCGTCTGCTCCGTGGCGGCGCTGAAAGGGCCCTCCCCGACAATCTGTCCGGGCTGGGCTGCCAGCCGATCACCGGCAGCGAGCCCCTCGGCCACCTCAATCCAGTTCCAGTTCTCCACGCCCCAGCGGGGCACCACCCGCACCAGCGTATCCCCTTCCAGCCGCAGCACGCTGCCATCGTCGGCCCGGCTGCTGGCCGCAACCCGCAGCACATCGGTGGCGCGGGTCACCTCGACCTCAAGATCGGCGCTGTAGCCGATAAGCAGGGGCACATCGGTGGGCAGGGCAGTGAGCGATGCCTCCACCTCGACGGTGCGGGCCTGCTTCTCCAGCTCCTTCACATAGGGGGCGATACGGGTGACGGTAGCGGCAAAATCGCGCCCGGGCATGGCATCGAGCAGTACCCGGGCAGACTGGCCCACCTTGAGGCGGGCGGCATCCACCTCATCGATGGGGGCTGAGACATACAGACACTTATCATCGATAAGATCGATAACCGGAGGCATGGCCACTCCGGGCGGTGAGGGGGTCATGTATTCGCCCAGCTTGCTGTTGACCTCCGCCACCACGCCGGCAAACGGCGCCAGCAGGCGACGCTCGCTCAAGCGAGCCTCCACCTGGGCGACCTGCGCCTCGTCGACCCGCTCCTGCTGACGGGATGCCTGACAGACATAGCGGCGGGTATCGGCCAGATTCTGGGCCTGCTCAGCGAGGGTGCGGGAGGTGAGATTTTTGGCCAGCAAGGTGGCCAGCCGGTTGGCCTCCCGCTCGTAGTAGGCCGCCTCGCTGCAACGCTCCTCGCGCTGGGTCTTGCCAAGGGCCTGCTGGGCACGGGCACGGGCAAGATCGGCGTGAATGTCGTCACTCCAGAGGGTCAGCAGCAGATCTCCCTGCGCCACCCGCTCCCCAGCCTTGACTGCGATCTGCTCCACCACGCCGCCACCGGGCAGACTGAGCCCGGCCCGCTGACACGACTTGATGGTGCCAGCCCGGGTGTTGACCACAGTGACCAGCACATCCCCCCGCCCGACCTCTGCCAGCCTGATCGGCGTCGGCTGCGGTCGCCACCACCATGCCACAGCAGCCACCGCTACCACGGCGCCACTTCCCCACCACAACCAACCTCTCTTCATCGCGCATCCTTTCGCTAGTGACTCCCGTCATGAGCGTCGGGAGAGCAGGGCATAATAGAGCAAGGGTATCACCACCAGGGTGAGCAAAGTGGAGACCAGGATCCCGAAAATCAGGCTGATGGCCAGTCCGTTGAAGATGGGATCATCAAGGATAAACAGAGCCCCGATCATCGCCGCCAGCGCCGTCAGCATGATGGGTTTGGCCCGCACCTGCGCCGCTTCGATCACCGCCTGCTCGAACGCCACTCCGGCGCTGCGCTGCTGCTCGATAAAGTCCACCAGCAGGATGCTGTTGCGTACGATGATCCCGGCCAGGGCGATCATCCCGATCATCGAGGTAGCGGTAAACTGGGCTCCCAGCAGGGCGTGGCCCGGCATCACCCCTATGATGGTGAGCGGAATGGGAGCCATGATGATGAGTGGCACCAGATAGGAGCGGAACTGGGCCACCACCAGCAGATAGATGAGGATCATCCCCACCCCGTAGGCGATGCCCATATCGCGGAAGGTCTCGTAGGTGATCTTCCACTCCCCGTCCCACAACAGCGCCACCTCTCCCAGTTTATCCGGCTGCTGCACGTAATATTGGGGCAGGTCGATATCGGCACCGGCGGCAAACATGCCGTAGAGCGGGCTGTCGGTATGGCCACCCATGTCGGCCACCACCATCACCATGGGCTGCATGTTCTTGTGCATGATATAGCTGGGGGCTACCTCATCACGGCGACTCACCAGCTCGGAGACCCGCACCAACTGGCCGCTCTGGCTGCGCACCTTGAGGGCCAGTACGCCCGCCAGATCCCGTTTGTCACCGGGTGCCAGTTCGATGCGGATCGGCACCGGATACTTGGCTCCGTGCCCCTGCAACCAGCTGGCATCCTGATAACCCACCCCGCCATTGAGGGTGTTCACCAGATCCCCGAGATCGACCCCGAGCAGGGCCGCCTTGCTGCGATCCACCACCAACCGCCACTTGGGCTGCGGGTCGGTCAGATAGATATCCACATCCACCAGATCCGCCGTGGCCACAAAACGGGCCTGTACAGCGCGAGCGGCCGCTTCGCGGGCGGCCTGAGTCGGGCCATACACTTCCGCAACGATGGGGGACCAGACCGGCGGGCCGGGCGGCACCTCAACGACTTTCAAGTTGCCCCCTGCCGCACTGGCGATGGCCTGCAGCGGCTCCCGAACCGACTGGGCAATCTGGTGGCTGCTGCGATCCCGTTCATGCTTGTCCACCAGATTGACCTGAATATCCCCCACGTTGGCGCCGCTGCGGATAAAGTAGTGGCGTACCAGCCCGTTGAAATTGATGGGGGCGGCTGTGCCGGCGTAGATCTGGTAATCCTTCACCTCCTCCACCTTGGCAAGCTCCCGCCCGACCGCCAGCAAGGTGCGCTCGGTCTGCTCCAGGGTCGCCCCCTCCGGCATATCGAGCACCAGCTGAAATTCCGACTTGTTGTCAAAGGGGAGCATCTTGAGCACCACCCACTGCACCACCGGCATGGCGGTGGCGGCCCCGACCAGCAGCAACACCGCCAGCCAGAGCTTGCGTCTGGCGCGCTTGGCGCCATCACCGATCAGGAAAGGGGTCATCAGCCGGTGAAAAAGACCTGCCTTGGCCTCGCCGTGGGCACCGTGCGCCTCCTCCTTGAGCAAATGGCTCGCCAGCCAGGGTGAGAAGATAAAGGCTACCAGCAGGGAGATGAGCATCCCCATACTGGCATTGATGGGGATGGGGCTCATGTAGGGGCCCATCAGACCGCTGACAAAGGCCATCGGCAGCAGGGCCGCAATGACGGTCAGGGTCGCCAGTATGGTCGGCCCCCCTACCTCGTCCACCGCCCCCGGAATCAGATCCTTGAGCGCCCCCTTGCCCAAACCGCGATGGCGGTGGATGTTCTCCACCACCACGATAGCGTCATCCACCAGAATACCGATGGAGAAGATCAGCGCAAACAGCGACACCCGGTTGAGGGTAAAGCCCCAGGCCCAGCTGGCAAACAGGGTCAGTGCCAGGGTGATGACGATGGCCACACCCACCACCAGCGCCTCGCGCCAACCCATGCTCACCAGTACCAGCAGCACCACCGCCGTGGTGGCAAAAATCAGCTTGCCGATCAGGGTGTTGGATTTGGTCTCGGCGGTGACGCCGTAGTCCCGGGTCACCGTCACCTCGACCCCGGCAGGAATAAGCCGATTCTTGAGACTCTCGACCCGCGCCTCCACCCGCTTGGCCACATCGACCGCGTTCTGGCCCGGCTGCTTGCCGATGGCCAGGGTCACCGCCGGATAACTGGCATGTCCCAATCCCATCCAGCTGCGTTTGGTCGGAGTCTCCTGACCCAGAGAGACCCTGGCCACCTCCCCCAGATAGACCGGCTTGCCGTCGTGCAGCCCCACCACCAGCTCTCTAGCCTCCTGCTCACTTTGCAGGAACTGCCCCACCTGCACCTTGATCTCACTGTTGTCTTGCTCGATAGCCTGTGTGGTGCCTACCTGATTGGCGGCCGCCAGTCGCTGGCTCAGCTCGCCCCAGCTGATGCCGTGGGCGCTGAGGGCCGCCGGATCCGGCATCACCCGCAACACGGCGCTCTGGCTGCCCAGCGTGTAAATATCGCGGGTACCGGGCAGTCGCTTGAGTTCGGTCTCCAGCTCATGGGCGACCCGGGTCAGCTCGGGGGCCCCCAGTTGCTTGCTCCCCTCTTTGTTCCACTCTTTGCTCCATAAGGTGAGACTGACGATGGGGACATCATCGATCCCCCGGGGTTTTACCAGTGGTTGACCGACCCCGATCCCCTGTGGCAACCAGTCGCGGTTGGAGTCGAGCTGGTTGTTGAGATCGACGATGGCCTGCTCGCGGCTCACCCCCACCTTGAACACCACCACCAGCAGGGCGCCATCGGGTTGGGAAAAAGAGTAGAGGGTATCAATACCCTTTATCTGGGAGACCACCTGCTCGGCAGGGGTAGTGACGAGAGAGGCCACTTCAGCCGGAGTGGCTCCCGGGAAGGGAATGTAGACATCGGCGAAGGTGACATCGATCTGCGGCTCCTCCTCCTTGGGGGTCACCAGCACCGCAAACAGGCCGAGCAACAGCCCCACCAGCGCCAGCAGCGGGGTGATGGCCGAGCCCTGAAACAGCGCAGCCAGCCGACCGGCAGGCCCCAGCCTCTCCTTGTTGCCGTTCAGCTCGCTACTCATGGGCCACCTCCTGCTGCTGCGCCCAGGCATCGGGAGCCAGCTTGTCACCGGCTTGCAGCCCGGCCAGGATCTCGCACTGCCCTTCAAAGCAATGACCGACCCGCACCGGCGTCAGGGCCCAGCCAGCGGGTTGCTGCAGATAGACGCCGTTGAACTCCCCTTGCCGCAGCAGGGCGCGATCCGGCACCTGCAACACCTGACGTTCACCCAGTTTGAGCTGCACCTTGAGCCACATGCCGGGCAATACCCCGGCGGTTTGCGGCGGCAAGTCGAGGCGCAACCTGAAGGCGTGGCTCTGGCTGTCGGCATAGTTGAAGCGGGTCAATTTGACCGGGGTAACAGACTTGCCATCGGGCAGCAGCACCTGCACATCCGCAGGCTCACGAGCCAGCGTCAGGGCGGATTGGGGCAACTCCACCTCCACCCGCAAGGTGTCGAGAGAGAAGCCGGAGAGCAGCGGGGTACCGGGGGCGACAGTCTCCCCCAACTCCACCAGCCGTTTGGTCACCACTCCGGCGTAGGGAGCCAGAATGCGGGTATAACCGTAGGCCTCGCGGGCCTGAGTGAGGGCCGCATCGGCAGCGTTCACCTCGGCGCGGGCGGCGCGATCCGTCGCCTGGGCATTGTCGAGCTGGGCGCGGGTGATCACCCCCTTGGCAATCAGCGCCTGAAAGCGGGCGAGCTGGCGCTCGGCTTCCACTTGCTGAGCCTGCGCCCGCGCCAGCCGCGCCTCGGCACCCGTGACGGCGGCAAACTGCTCCTTGCCGCTGATCTCCAGCAGCGGCTGCCCCGCCTGCACCTGATCGTTCACATCCACCAGCATGCGGGAGACCCGGCCGCTGGTCTGGGCCGCCACCGTCCCCTGATTGATGGCAGTGACGGTGCCATCCAGCGTCAGCCAGTCGGTCACCGGCTGTGGCGCCACTGTCAGCAAGGACTCTGTCTGCGGGGGCTCTGTCAGTGGGGCAATAGGCTCCCCGTCTGCTGCTAGGGCCCGGCTGGATGTCATGGCCTGCGATGTCATCACCAGCAAAGTGATCCCCAGCAACCGGATCTTTTCCATCATTACTCTCCTTCCCTGGCATCATCAGTCACTGCACGGGATCAGTCGGTATTGGACTGGCGCACCTTACCCTTTCCCCGAGCTGGCGCCTTGGTCAGCACCCTGGCCAGCCCTCTATCAAACAGCAAGATCCCGGCCACCATGGCCGCTATAAACAACAGTATCATGGGCTGTCCGCTGGAAATGAGACTCAGAGCAGGCCCCGGACAGATGCCCACCAACCCCCAGCCGATGCCAAACAGCGCGGCCCCGCCGATCAGGCGGCGATCCAGCCGAGGGGCCGGTACGGCGACGATGGGCTCACCCAACAAGCTCTGGCGGCGGGGTTTCACCAGCAGAAAATAACCCGGCATAAAGACCAGCAAAGCCCCCCCCATCACGAAGGCGAGGCTGGGATCCCAAGCCCCGGCCAGATCGAGAAAACCGGTGACCCGGGCGGGATCCACCATGCCGGAGATGGCCATCCCCAGCCCGAACAGCAGGCCCGCAAACAAACTTGTCAGCAACTTCATGGCGATCAGCCCCTTACAGCAGATGATGAGTGACAAAGACGGTGATAAAGCCAACCGCCATAAAGGTCAGGGTGGCGACAATGGAGCGCAGGGAGAGCCGCCCCATGCCACAGATGCCGTGGCCGCTGGTGCAGCCATTGCCAAGACGGGTACCGATGCCGACCAGCAGACCGGCCAGCAACACCAGCGGCCAGCCGGGCAGACTGGTGAATGCAGGCATGCTGGCCCAACCCAGTGTCAGCGCCAGCCAGGCACCCGCCCCCAGTCCCAGCAAAAACAGCACCCGCCACGGCGCACGGTGTTGCAGCGCACCGGCCAGAATGCCGCTGATCCCGGCAACCCGGCCGTTGAACAACATCAGGATCAGAGCCGACAGCCCTGCCAGCATGCCGCCGCCCAAAGAGAGCAGCCATTGGCTTTCCATCATCAAGATTCCTTATTTTCTGAGTGACAAAAATGGGTTTGCAGCGCCCCCAACACATCGGCGGCCGCCTCGCTCACTAGCGAGTAGTAGATCTGCTGGGAGACCTTACGCGAACGGATCAGGCCGTAGCGCTTCAATACCGAAAGTTGCTGGGAGAAGGCCGACTGCCCGAGTTGGCTGTGGGCCAGCAGCTCCCCGACCCCCTTCTCCCCCTCCACCAGCTGGCAGAGCACCATCAGGCGTTCAGGATGAGCCAACGCCTTGAGCAGGGAGGCGGCGGCTGTCGCATGTCTGTTCATCTCGTCGAATTGGCTCATAAGCGTAAATTAGCAATTGCTGATATTTGTTCTATTGTATAAAACAACACTAAATTAGCAATATCTAAAGTAGATAGGGAGAAAGACCATGACAGTAGATAACGGCGTCAGAATCGTCGCGGGTTGCATGTTGCTGCTCTCGCTGATCCTTACCACCTGGGTTCATCCGGGCTTTGTCTGGTTAAGCGCCTTTGTCGGGGTCAACCTGATCCAGAGCGCCTTCACCGGTTTCTGCCCGGCCGCGATGATCCTCAAACGGCTGGGGTTGAAATAGGGTCACGGGTGACGGTGGGGAGAGCAGAAGATGGAACGAGGGCGGTGATGATGCTCACCGCTCTTTCATCGTCCTTGTAGTAGCCAGCCGACCCCGATTATTGACAAACTTGTATCTAAATGTTGCTGAAAGGGAGTTGAGGCTTTACCTCACCGCTCTGGATGAGTACCATTTCGCCGTTCTTAACACAGCGGAGACCATCAGTGGGCAACTCATCAAGTGACAGATGTCTGCCGACCCTTATCGTCGGCACCCCGGTCGCGAGCTAGCCGCAGATTTCCTCTGCCGCAACTCGCAACCCTGCGAGAAGCGGAAATCCACTCCCCTCTTCTCCCTTTTTACACTTGACGTCTGGCAACCAGTGGCCAACCGCCATGGTCGCCATGCCTGCATAGTTTCTGCTTCCCACAAGGAGGCTGCTATGCGTTTTATCTCAATCAAACCGGCTGCGGATCGCGCGGTCGCAACAGGTTCTGTTGCAACCCGGGCTCACCCCCTGCTGAGCAAGCTCGGCCGTGGCATGTTGCCACGCTGGCTGGGCGGCAAACAGCGTCAGCACCACTACCGGCTGCAGATCCGCTGCGAGGATCGCGCCGATATGGAGCAGGTGCTGGATCTGGTGAACCACACCCTGCAACCGGCGGGGCTGCAACCGATGCAATCGATGAAGCCGGGTCGCGGCGGCGGGCGTGAGCTGGTGCTCAACCTGCAGTGCACCCCGCCCCAGCGACGCTATCTGGTGCAGTTTGTTCATCAGGTCGGAGTAGCACATCCGGTGCGCTGGCAACTGCGCCCACGCATCGACTGCGATCCCGAACTCAACTGACCGCACACCTGCGTTAACCACAGTGCAAGGGGCCAGCCACGCTGGCCCCCTTGTCGTGAGCAACAGCTTGCTCTGCGGCTGATCGGATAGCCGATACGCCGTTCATGCTCGCACCCATGTTCGAACCTATGTTCGCGCCCATGCTCGGCTCGCCCCTAGGTGCCCGAGAGTCGGTGCGCTGTGTTGTGTTTCTGCTGGCCATCCGCGCAATCATCCCCTGATCCATCCGCCTCCCGGCGTTTCATCATGGATTGCGCCAAGCCAGCACTTATCAGAAGGAGTACGCCATGAAGATGTGGCAACAAATTGACATGATCTCCCTGCTCGACACTCTGGCCAGCCTGCTGCTCGCCTTTGTGCTTGGCAGTCTGGTCGGGCTGGAGCGCCAATACCGCCAACGTACCGCGGGCCTTCGCACCAACGTGCTGGTCGCCGTGGGGGCCGCCCTGTTCGTCAGTCTGGCCCAGCGCATCTATGACCTGCACGGCGGCAACTACAACGTGGTCCATGTGGTGGCCTATATCGTCTCCGGCATCGGCTTTCTCGGCGCCGGTGTCATCATGCGCGAGTCGGGCAATATCCGCGGCATCAACACCGCCGCCACCCTCTGGGGCGTGGCGGCGGTAGGCGCCGCCTGTGGTGCTGGACTCGCCATGGAGGCAATTCTGGGGGCCCTGTTCGTGCTGGCCGCCAACACCCTGCTGCGGCCATTGGTCAATCAGATCAACCGCCGCCCGGTGGACAATACCGACACCGAAGTGACCTACAAGGTGACGGCGCTGACCCAGCGTGAACATCAAAAAGAGGTGCTGCACTGGCTGGAAGAGATGCTGGAACAGGCCAACTACCCCCTGAGCGAGCTCGACATCGAGCCGTTTGGCGCGGGGGATCTGGAGATCTCGGCGGTGCTGCTCGCCACCTCCATCGATGGCGACGAGCTGGATGCCCTGATGCAAAAGCTGGCCATCCACCCCCATATCAAGCAAGTGTTCTGGCGCGCCAGCACCACGGATTGAGCTCTCGGTCAGAGGAATGGTGCCATCCACCAACAGCAAAAAGCCCCGCCAGCCATGGCGGGGCTTTTTCATATGGGATGGGCGAAGCGGCGTGGCTAGCGGCGACTGCGCCAGCGCACCCTGGGGGTGATCACCTGGGCGGTTTGCGCCGGGGGATTGCCCGCGATCAGTTGCTGCATCAGCTCGAAGGCGGCGCGGGCCAGCGCCGGGCAATCCTGCGCCACTGAGTCGATGCGCATCGGAATGCAGTCGAGCAGGTCGTGATCATCGAAGGTGCACAGGCGCATGCCCGTCTCCATCAGCCCCGCCTCGTTGAGGTAGCGCAGTACCCCTTCCAGCAAAGTAAAGGAGGCGGTAAAGAGCCCCTTAGGGGGCGCCCCCAGCTCGGCCACCAGCTCGGCCATCAGCTGATAACCGGAGCTCGGCTGATAGTCGCGATGGCGCACCCGGGCTGCATCGGCTTCGAAACCGGCGCGATGGAGCCCCAGCTCATAGCCCGCCAACCGGTGACGGCTGGGGGAGAGATCCAGCAAACCGCCGAAGTAGTAGATCTCCTCGCCGCACTCGCTGGTCATGTCCCGCACCAGCTCGGCGGTGGCCTTGCAGGCATCGGAGATCACCATGGGCAGGCGCGACTCGCCGATGTGGCGGTCGAGCTGCACCACCGGCAGGCGATCGTGAATGCGGGCATAGATGTCATCGCTGTGACCGCTGGAGGCGACAATCAGCCCATCCACCTGACGGCTGATGAGGTTGTCCACCACCCGCTGCTCGAGGGCGGGATCATCCTCGGAGCAGGCGATCAGCAGCTGGATGCCCGCCTCGCGGCAGTGGGCCTCGAGGGCGCGGGCAATGCGGGCAAAACCGAAGTTGGTGAGGTCGGGGATCACCAGCCCCCAGGTGTAGCTGCGGGTCTCGCGCAGGGAGCGGGCATGAAAGCTCGGCAGGTAGTGACACTCATCCGCCACCGCCTGAATGCGCTTGCGGGTATCGTCGGCGATCCGGTACTCCGCACTCTTCCCGTTGAGCACCAGACTGGCGGTCGCCTTGGACACCCCCGCCAGTTCGGCGATCTGGGCAATCGTGATCCGTTTCTTCTTCTCCACCTGGCCTCCCGGCTGACTAGAACCGGGCTATTGTACTAGGCACGCCGACAGCGGCCAGTGATTGAGGCAAATTTTGCAGCCATCAGCGCCGTTACCTGATGAAAGTTGCGGCATTTCTCCGGGGAAGTAGCGCGCCGACAGGCTGTGGCGCCCCTCATCGATGAAACACTCCAGACTGGAGCGATCACACAGCACGGTGATCCGCCCGCCAGCCCAGGGGCTGCTGCGGGTCTCCCACGCTCCACTCTGCCAGTTCTGGCGCCGCAAGGTGATGCGCCCCGGCTGCCATACCAGTTCGGCCACGGCACCGAACCAGAGGCTCCCCTCGCCGCACAGATCCAGATCGAGCCAGGCCGCGTCGATGGCCAGCCCCGGAAACTCGTCGAGCGTCCCTTCGAAGCGGGTCTGCTCTCCCTTCAATGCCGCGAGCTCCACCACCGGTCGCTGGCAGAGCCACTCATCCTGCCAGAACAGCTCCCGCGGGCAGCTCATCTGGTGGATCCAGCCGTAAGCGACCGTAGGCTGGCTCATCTCGTTCTCTTCCGGCAGACCCAGCCAGCCAAACAGGAGGCGGCGCCCCTGACTGTCTCGGGTGGTTTGCGGTGCATAGAACTCGAAGCCCCGATCCAGCTCGTGGAAAGCCCCGTGATCGAAGCGCTCGCCATCGAAGTCCCCCGCCAACCAGCCGCACTGATAGAGGTTGCGATAATCCTCGCCCGCCGGGGCAATCCCCTGCGGGCAGCTGATCAGCACATGGCGATCCCCCAGCGGGAAGAGATCCGGACACTCCCACATATAGCCAAACTCCCCCAGACCGCCGCGCCCGCTACCGGCAATGGGGCCCACCAGCTGCCAACTTTGCAGTGTGTCGCCGCGATAGAGCAGCACTTCGCCCTTGTCATCCAGGGTGCGCGCTCCCAACACCATCAGCCACTGCTGGCCGTCGTGCCACACCTTGGGGTCCCGCACATGGCCGCTGTAGCATTGCGGCAGATCCAGCACAGGGCCCAGCTTCTCGAAACCGCCCTCACCATCGGCGTGGGCCAGACACTGATAGGCGGTGCGGCTGCCATCCGGGTATTTGACGTTGCCGGTGTAGATGAGGGTCAAACGCCCCTGCTCGTCGCTCACCGCCGAACCCGAATAGCAGCCGTGGCTCTCATAGGCCTCGGTGGGCAACAGTGCCACCGGCTCGTGCTGCCAGTGCAGCAGATCGGTGGAGGTAACATGGCCCCAGCCCTTGTTGCGGTGCTCGCAGCCCAGCGGATTCCACTGGTAGAAGAGGTGGTAGCGCCCGTCGTGCTCGATAAAACCGTTGGGATCGTTGAGCAGCCCCACCGGGGCTGCCAGATGCCAGCGGGGCCGATGGGGATCGGCCGCCGCCTTGAGCTGTCCGGCCAGCAACGACCGGACAATCTGGTTGAGAAGATCGCTTTCCTTCATCACTCCACCTTGTATTTGAGCAAGGTGGAGGCGGCGAAGGCGGTGCCAAAGGCGATCACCAGCCCGATGATGTAGTGGATGAGGCTCATGGGCTGAACGATGGCCATGCCGGGAATACCGGTCAGCCCCACCGCCGTCATCCCCACCTTGGCTGCCACCACGTAGGCGCCACCGCAGGCTCCGCCAAACAGACCGGCCAGGAAGGGTTTGATGTAGCGCAGGTTGACGCCAAAGATCGCCGCTTCCGTGATACCCAGCAGACAGGACATGGCCGCCGGCACGGTAATCGCCTTGATCTTCACATCACGGGTCTTGAAGTAGACCGCGAGGCAAGCCCCGCCCTGTGCCACGTTGGCCATGGCCCAGATCGGCAGCAGGAAGTTGACGCCAATTTGCGGATTGGCCAACAGCCCCGCCTCGATGGCATGGAAGCTGTGATGAATGCCGGTGATGACGATCAGCGAATAGGTGCCACCAAATACCAGCCCCGCCAACCAGCCCGCCTGCTCATAGAGGGCGCTCAGACCGAACGAGATGCCATCCCCCAGCACCCGACCCGCCGGGCCGATAAAGAGCAGCGCCACGAAACCGGTGATGATGACGGTCAGGAACGGCGTGAGGATCAGATCCAGCGCATCCGGAATGCGCTTGCGCAGCTGTTTCTCCAGATGGGACATGAACCATACTGCCAGCAGCACCGGGAAGACGGTGCCCTGATAGCCGATCATCGCCACATCAAGCCCGAAAAAGTCCATGGTCTTGAAACCACCGGCCACGCCCCAGGCGTTGGTCAACGCCGGGTGGGTGAGGATACCGCCAAGGGTCGCCCCGAGATACGGATTGCCGCCAAACTCCCGCGCCGCCGTAAAGCCGATGAGGATCGGCAGTATGATAAAGGCCGCCGAACTGAACATATCGAGCATCACAAACAGGGCGCTGTCGGCATTGACCCAACCGTAGGTGCGCACCATGCCGAGCAGCCCCATCAGCAGACCTGAGGCGACGATGGCCGGAATGATCGGCACGAAGATGTTGGAGAGGGTTCGCGCCAGCCGCTGGGCCACGTTGAGCTTGGCCGCCGCCATGTCGGTCAGCTCCGCCTTGCTGGCGGTGCCGGTACCGGTCAACGCCACAAACTCCGCATAGACCTTGTTGACCAGACCGGTGCCGAAGATCACCTGGATTTGGCCCGCGTTGCTAAAGCACCCCTTGACCCCCTCCAGCTTGTCGATGGCGGCCTTGTTTACCTTGCTGTCATCGGCCAGCACCAACCGCAGCCGGGTGGCGCAGTGGGCAGCGCTGACGATATTCTCCTTGCCCCCGAGCAGGGGCACCAGATCCTTGGCTATCGCACTGATATTCATATTCTTCCTCTTATGACCCGCCACGCTGGCGGGCCCTTGTCACATGAGAGTAGGGGCTGTCGAGCCGGGCTTCTAGCCTCAGCTCAACAGCCGCTTGTGCCTGATCGCAAAAAGGCATCCAGTTCGGAGCGGGTCGGCAGCGCCGTCATCGCCCCCTTGGCGGTGGTGGCGAGCGCCCCGCAGCCGTGAGCCTGAGCCAGAATGGCGGGCAACTCGGCCAGCGTCGGCAGCGACGAACGCCCGGCCAGCGCCGCCAGCAGACCGGCGACGAAGGCATCCCCCGCCCCCGTGGTGTCGATGGGCGTCACCTTCTGCCCCACCCACTCCAGCAACTCGCCATCAAGGCGAGCCACCACCCCGGCCGCTCCCCGGGTCACCAGCACCAGCGCCGGACCAGAGAGCGTCGCGAGCCCGGCGGCCAGTTCATCCTCGCCGCTCAGCAGTTGCAGCTCTTCAATGGAGAGCTTGACCACGTCCGCCAGCACGATGACTTCGCGCACCAGCGGCAGCATCTCGGCGGGGTTGCCCCACACCTCGGGACGCAGGTTGGGGTCGAAGCAAACCCGCCCGCCTGCCGCCTTGATGGCCGCCATGGCCTGCAGGCAGCTGCCACGCACCGGTTCGTTGGCGAGCGCAATGGAGCAGGTGAGCAACCACTGACCGGCATCGAAGCGGGGCAACTCATCCGGGGTGAGGAACTGGTCGGCACTGGGGCGCACCATAAAGGTGAAGCTGCGCTCCCCCTCGTCATCCAGTTCTACCAGCACGGTAGAGGTGCGATGGTCTGGATCGAGCCGCAGCGCACCGATATCCACCCCCTCCCCGCTCAGGGTGTCGGCCATAAAGCGGCCGAACGGATCGGCACCGGCCCGGCCGATAAAGGCCGCATCGCCGCCCAGCCGTGCCACGCCAACCGCCACATTGGCGGGTGCGCCACCCGGACACTTGAGGTAGTGCAACGCCCCTTCCGGGATCAAATCCACCACCGCATCCCCCATTACCCACACACGATTCGTCACCTTGCTACTCCACTGCTGCATCGGATCCACGGTCAAACCCGAACTCTGTTCTGTTGGCTGGCATTATCAGCTAAACCGTTTTAGCCAACCAACAGATCTCGGCACCGGCTGCCATTTTTGTGATCGGGATAACGAACTAGAACCAGGTTTCCATCTGTACGCCAAAGTTCCACTCGCCACCGGCGGTGAAGTTGCTCTGGCCCATGGCATCGTCGCTGGTGTAGTTGTCGAGCTCGGAGGACCAGTCCATCCAGCTGGCGAACACCCGCAGTTCGGGCCGCTCGAAGAAACCGGCGGTCTGCGCCTTGAAGGTGGGGGCGAAGGTGAGTTTGGTGAAGTTGCCGTTGACCGCCTGGCGTCCCTTGTAGCCCTTGGGATCAAGGTCCATGTACTGCCAGGCCGCCTCGTAGACCAGCTCGACGTTCTGGCTCAGCACCTGCGCCACCCGGGTATTGACGGTGAGCCAGCGGTACTCGTCCCCTTTCACGTAGCGATCCTGACTCTGCTCGGCCAGCAGAGCCGGAGCAAAACGCCAGCGCGGATTAAGATCGGTAGCGCCAAACACGGCGACCCGCACTGCATCGGCGTCCGGCAGCAGTTCGCTGTCAGAGCCCATCCCCTTAACCTCGGCCCCCAACCCATGACCGTACAGCACCGCTGCCTTGGCAAAACCGGGGTTGAGGCCAAAAAAGCTCTCGCCGTGGTAGGCCAGCAGGGTGTGTGCCCCCTTGTCCGCCGCCTCGCTGCCCGCCCCCTTGTCATTGATGCGGGCGTCATTGTCCTTGGCCGAGAGGCCGTTCACCATCCACTGCCAGTTACCGACGCGGTTGTTCATGGTGAGGATGTAGCTCTCGATATCGGAAAGACCGCTGGCGCTGATGTCGCCGTAATCGCGGCCATAGAGGGAGAAGTTGGCCTTCCAGCTGTCGGCCAGCTGCACGTCGTAGACGCCGCCGCCGGTACCCGCCAGGAACACCACGTCGGAATCGAGCCAGTGGATGTCAAAGTTGTCCCGATCAAAGCGCTTACCCGCCCACAGCACTGCGTTCTGGAAGGGGCCGTCGAAGCTCGCCAGATTGCCGATCTCGGCAAACACCTGACGGGTATTGAGGCTCGAATCGCTGGCGGTCCAGTCGTTGCTGGTCTCCACCCCGTCCGCCAGCATCAGCTTGTAACGGGCCCAGCTGCCATCCTCGAAGGTCTGGGTTTTCAGCAGGTTGGCCTCCATGTAGGTGTCATCCTCGTTGCCAAGGCGACCGACAGCCCCGCCTACCGAACCAGCCGGGGTGATGTAGGGGCCGCCGCGCCCCCCGTTGCCATTGCCGTTGACCAGCAGGCCCGAGCGAGCGTAACCGTGAAACTCGAAGCCCTGGGCACCAGCGGTCTTCTCATCCACCTTCTGGCTGCGGTTGTTGGCCACCTGCGCCTGCTCGCTGGCCGCACTCGCCTTCACTTCCGCCTGACTGGCACGGCTCTCTGCCGCCTCGGCTCTCGCTTCAGCCGCCTGTACCCGCGCCTCCAGCGCCGCCAGTCTGGCTTCGACACTCTCACCTGCGACACTCGCCTGCGCCGCCCACAGCGGGCTGCTCATTCCCAGTCCCAGCGCTACCGCCAGCGCCAACTTGCTCTTGAACATCATCATCTTCCTCACCTGTCATCTGTGGCCCGGACGGGCGCTGTTGTTATCGACAGCCAGAGCATAGCTAAACCAATTTAGCTAACTCAATACGACAACTAAACCGTTTCAGCAACAGTGTGAGCGGGATAACATTTGTACAGCAGGAATTGGCGGGAGTTGTGAGGAGGATCCCTCATCAGGATCCACTCAATAGGGCGGATCCTGGCTAAACGGCGGGCAAAAAAAGAGCCGGCACAAGGCCGTAATGCCGATCAGTTAAGGATCCATTGACCGATCCTGCTGATGTGTAAAAATCCGAAACCTGTTGATTGGTTTCGGATTTTTTATGCGTATCGTACAGGCTCTCGACTTCCTCCACGCCAGCAATGCCGCTCAGTTTGAGTCACTCTCTGACCTCATTCCCCCCGAGCTCATCATGACGCTGCTCGGCGAAGAGGGCGTCGCTACCCTGCGCCGTCGCCGCATGCCCATGGAGCGCCTGGTCTGGGCCATCATCGGCATGGCCATCTTCCGCCATGTCCCCATGACCCAGCTGGTCAATCAGCTCGATATCCTGTTGCCCGGTGACCGTCCCTTTGTTGCCCCCAGCGCCTTCCTGCAAGCCCGCTAAAAGCTCGGGGACAAGAGTATCGAACGGCTGTTTCACGAGACCGCCTCGCTCTGGCACCAGCAGGCCAATCACCCCGGCTGGGCAGGGCTGCAACTGCTCGCCGTTGATGGCGTGATGTGGCGAACCCCCGATACCCCGGACAATGCCGCTGCGTTTGCCAAACCCGGCACCCAGCATGGGGAGACTGCCTATCCGCAGGTACGTATGCTCTGCCAGATGGAACTCACCAGTCACCTGCTTGTTCAGGCTGCCATGGAAAGCTGCGCCGTCAACGATATGGTGCTTGCCGAGCAGCTTATCGAACGCACCCCAGACCACTCACTGACCTTGTTCGACAAGGGGTTTTACTCCCTCGGCTTGCTCCACGCCTGGCAGACCACTGGCAGCGAGCGGCACTGGTTGCTGCCACTCAAAAAGGGCACGCAATACGAGGTGGTGCGCAAACTGGGGCGCCAGGATGTGCTGGTGCATCTCAATACCAGTCCACAGGCGAGGAAGAAGTGGCCGCAACTACCGGACACGGTGGAAGCCCGTTTGCTGACTCGCACTATCAACGGCAAAGAGCGGCAGGTACTGACCTCGATGGTCGACCCGATGCGCTTCCCGGGAGCAGACATCGTCGAGCTCTACAACCATCGCTGGGAAATCGAACTGGGTTATCGGGAAATGAAGCACAGCCTGCAAAAACACCGATTGACCCTGCGCAGCAAAAAGGCGGCGGGAATACGGCAAGAGCTATGGGGCGTGCTGTTGGCGTACAACCTGCTGCGCAGCCAGATGGTGAAGATGGCGGCGAGCCTGAAGGGATACACGGCCAGCCAGCTGAGTTTTCACATGGCGTCGGTCTATCTTATCCATGAACTGAGCTGCATGCCGTACCTGTCACCGGGGACTATCCCGAAGCGGGTAGCTGACCTGGAGAAACAAGCGGGACAGTTTGTGCTGCCGGAACGAAGGGAGCGAAGTTACCCCCGCTGCGTGAAGCCAAGGCCCCAGAGGTATAGTGTGAAAAAAGCCAATAAAAACAATGCCAGTCAGGCTTAACTGACTGGCATTAGGCACAAGGCCGGCTCTGTTTATTCGGGTGGCTGAAATCAGCTGGTCAGATCGTCGAAGAAGCGTTTCACCCCTTCGAAGAAGCCTTCTGATTTCGGCTTGTGGGTCTTGGCAGCGGCCCCACTGAACGACTCGTCCAGCTGGCGCAACAGCTCTTTCTGCTGCTCGGTGAGGTTGACCGGCGTCTCGATCACCACCTTGCACATCAGATCCCCTACCTGACCGGAGCGCACGGACTTCACGCCCTTGCCGCGCATGCGGAACATCTTGCCGGTCTGGGTCTCCGGAGTGACCTTGAGCTTGACGCGGCCATCCAGGGTCGGCACTTCAATCTCGCCACCCAGGGCGGCTGCGGTGAAGCTGATGGGCACTTCGCAGTAGAGGTTGTTGCCGTCACGCACGAAGATCTCGTGCTCTTTGACGTGCACCTGTACATACAGATCCCCTGCCGGAGCCCCCGCTTCCCCCACTTCCCCTTCGCCGGAGAGACGGATGCGATCGCCGGTATCGACGCCCGCCGGAATTTTCACCGACAGGGTCTTGGTGCGCTGGTAGCGACCTTCACCGTGACACTTGCGGCACGGATCCTTGATGATCTTGCCGCGGCCGTGACAGTGCGGGCACGCCTGCTGCACTGCGAAGAAGCCCTGACGCATCTGCACCTGGCCGGAGCCGTGGCAGGTCGGGCAAGTCTGGGCACTGCTGCCGGTGTGGGCACCGGAGCCGTTACAGACTTCGCAGTGAACCAGGGTCGGCACCTTGATCTCCTTGGAGACCCCGCGTACCGCCTCTTCCAGCGTCAGCTCCATGGTGTAACGCAGGTCGGAGCCACGGGCCGGGCCACGACGGGCACCACCACGGCCACCGCCGAAGATGTCACCGAATACGTCACCAAACATGTCGGCGAAGTCGGCATTGCCGCCAAAGCCACCGTGGCCACCGCCACCCTGGCTCGGGTCAACACCGGCATGGCCGTACTGATCGTATCGGGCTCGCAGGTTGGCATCGGTCAGGACCTCGTAGGCTTCCTTGACCTCTTTGAACTTCTCTTCGGATGCGGCATCACCCTGGTTACGGTCCGGGTGATACTTCATGGCCAGGCGCTTGTACGCCTTCTTGATCTCGCGATCGTCGGCATCTTTCGCCACACCCAGTACTTCGTAGAAATCGCGCTTCGACATACTCATCCTGTGGTTACGCAGACGGGCGTTGGTTACCCAACGCCCGTGAATTCATTGACCAAGCCGATGGGCGAAGCGGACTTCGCCCATCTGGGTAGGGCTTACTTCTTGTCGTCTTTCACTTCTTCGAACTCGGCGTCGACTACGTCGTCGTCAGCCTTGGCAGAAGAGGAGGACTGACCGGCATCAGCACCGGCTGCGCCCTGGGCCTGAGCCTGCTGCTGGGCAATTTCCATCAGCTTCTGGGACGCTTCCAGCAGAGCCTGCTGTTTGGCTTCGATGGCAGCCTTGTCGTCACCCTTGAGGGCCGCTTCCAGCTCGCTCACCGCGGCTTCGATCTTGCTCTTCTCGTCGGCAGGCAGGGCTTCACCGGCTTCGGTGATCTGCTTGCGTACGGAGTGGACCAGACCGTCAGCCTGGTTGCGGGCATGCACCAGCTCTTCGAACTTCTTGTCCTCGGCCGCGTTGGCTTCGGCTTCGCGTACCATGCGCTCGATCTCGTCATCAGACAGACCAGAGGAGGCCTGGATGGTGATCTTCTGCTCTTTGTTGGTCTCTTTGTCTTTCGCAGAGACGTGCAGAATACCGTTGGCATCGATGTCGAAGGTCACTTCGATCTGCGGCAGACCGCGCGGTGCCGGACGGATGCCTTCCAGGTTGAACTGGCCCAGAGACTTGTTGTCGCTGGCGCGCTTGCGCTCACCCTGCAGCACGTGAATGGTCACGGCAGACTGGTTGTCTTCGGCAGTGGAGAACACCTGGGACTTCTTGGTCGGGATGGTGGTGTTCTTCTCGATCAGCGCAGTCATCACGCTACCCATGGTTTCGATACCTAAGGAGAGCGGGGTGACGTCCAGCAGCAGTACGTCGGTCTTGTCACCGGACAGTACGGCGCCCTGGATGGCAGCACCCATGGCCACGGCTTCGTCCGGGTTGACGTCTTTACGCGGCTCTTTGCCAAAGAACTCGGCAACGGTCTTCTGAACCAGCGGCATACGGGTCTGACCACCAACCAGGATCACGTCGTCGATCTCGCCAACTGCCAGACCGGAGTCTTTCAGGGCGACACGAACCGGCTCCAGAGAGTCCTTCACCATGTCTTCTACCAGGGATTCCAGCTTGGCGCGGGTCACCTTGATGTTCATGTGCTTCGGACCGGTGGCATCTGCAGTGATGTACGGCAGGTTGACGTCGGTCTGCTGGGCAGAAGAGAGCTCGATCTTGGCTTTCTCGGCGGCATCTTTCAGACGCTGCAGAGCCAGCTGGTCGTTGCGCAGGTCGATGCCCTGCTCACGCTTGAACTCGTCTACCAGATAGTTGATGACGCGGTTGTCGAAGTCTTCACCACCCAGGTGGGTGTTACCGTTGGTCGCCAGTACTTCGAAGGTGGTTTCGCCTTCAACTTCGTCGATCTCGATGATGGAGATATCGAAAGTACCGCCACCCAAGTCATAGACGGCAACCTTGCGCTCGCCCTTGACCTTGTTCACGCCGTAAGCGAAAGCAGCTGCAGTCGGTTCGTTGATGATGCGTTTTACATCCAGACCGGCGATGCGACCGGCATCCTTGGTGGCCTGACGCTGGGCGTCGTTGAAGTAGGCCGGAACAGTGATAACTGCTTCGGTTACCGGCTCGCCCAGGTAGTCTTCGGCGGTCTTCTTCATCTTTTTCAGCACTTCGGCAGAGATCTGCGGCGGTGCCATTTTCTTGCCCTTCACTTCAACCCAGGCATCGCCGTTGTCAGCTTTGGCGATGGCGTACGGCATGATTTTCAGGTCACGCTGCACTTCTTCATCTTCAAAACGACGACCGATCAGACGCTTGATGGCGAACAGGGTGTTTTTCGGGTTGGTGATGGCCTGACGCTTGGCCGGCTGACCAACCAGGATCTCGCCATCATCGGCATAGGCAATGATGGACGGAGTAGTACGATCGCCTTCTGCGTTCTCGATCACGCGAGCAGTGTCGCCATCCAGAATAGCGACGCAGGAGTTGGTAGTACCCAGGTCAATACCGATGATTTTACCCATTTGACGAATCTCCAAATACTTTGAATAAACTGGCGAGGAACTCGCCTTAATGCGTTAACGGCTAGGTGGGGGCTGCCAATCTGGCTTTCAAGCTCCCGGCATCAAATTTTTTGTGCCGCCGCGGCCTTGCTACCTATATGGGGTCGCCAGACGCAGCTTCAAGCCCCAACCCTAAAAAACCACACCCTTTGTCATGGTTGCGCGGTCACGTTGAGCCGTAAACCGGGCAAGATGAACAGGTGCTGCACTGCGAAACAAAAAGCCCGCCACAGGGCGGGCTCGGGCCCCCACAGCCAATCAGTCGACCGCTTTGGCGATCATCACCATGGCAGGACGGATCACCCGACCGTTGAGGTCATAGCCCTTCTGCATCACTGCAATGACGGTGTTCGGGGCCACATCGGCACTCGGCACCATGCTCATCGCCTGATGGGCATTGGGGTCAAACGGCTGGTTGATCGGGTCGAGCGCCACCAGACCAAACTTGGCCACGCCGCTCTGCATGGATTTCAGGGTCAGCTCGACACCTTCGATCATCGGCTTAAGGGCTTCGTTCTCCTTGTCGGCCAGTTCGATGGCACGCTCAAGGTTGTCCAGCACCGGCAGCAGTTCATTGGCGAACTTCTCCAGAGCGAATTTGTGCGCCTTCTCCACATCCAGCTCGGTACGACGGCGCAGGTTCTCCATCTCGGCGGCGGTACGCAGGGCGCGTTCACGCTCTTCCGCCGCTTTTTGGATGGCGGTTTCCAGCTGCGCTTCCAGTTCGGCAATACGGGCCTGCTCGGCTGTCACTTCACTGTCTACATCGGTCGGCTCGACTGGCTGGGCTTCCACTTGCTCCATCGCTTCAACCTTTTGCTCTTCGTGGTTCATGACATCTCCAATTCCGGGGTTACTTATGAGGGCCCTGACGTCTGGTTGAGCGACCGGACGACAACAGACCGACTATGTTGGCGCTATTATGGGGATGCATCCCCGGCTTTCAAGGGGTAAAGGGCAATCAGGGTTGCTGAATAGCCGCAACCGTCGGTTTATCCGGGTTACCGCTCACCGTTTAACCAGTAGCCTCAAGGGGATAGCCAGCCCCGTCACACGGGAGAGCGTCACAAGCGGAGCAAAGCACTGTATACTGGCCCGCAATACCCATCCCAGATCTGACTGACTATGGATTCTCCGTTCAAAACCATCGCCCTGATTGGCAAACCCCACCATGAGGGGGCCAACCAGACGCTGACCGGCCTGCATCAATACCTGACCGCCCGCGGCTTTCGGGTACTGGTGGAGAGCCGGGTCGCCCAGACCCTGAGCATCCTCGATGAAAACGTGATGGATCTGGTGCAACTGGGCCAGCAGGCCGATCTCGCCATCGTGGTCGGCGGTGACGGCAACATGCTGGGGGCGGCGCGGGTGCTGTCTCGCTTCGATGTGGCAGTGATCGGGGTCAACCGGGGTAACCTCGGCTTTCTGACCGATCTCTCGCCACAAGATTACCTGCTGCCGCTGGAGCAGGTGCTCTCCGGCCACTACAAGAGCGAACACCGCTTCCTTCTGGAAGCCTCGGTCTATCGCCACGGCGAGCGCAAGTCGAGCAATCTGGCGGTCAACGAGGCGGTACTGCACCCAGGCAAGATCGCCCACATGATCGAGTTCGAGGTCTATATCGATGGCAGCTTTATGTATAGCCAGCGCTCGGACGGCATCATTGTCGCCACTCCGACCGGCTCCACCGCCTACTCCCTGTCAGCGGGCGGCGCCATCCTCACCCCCAAACTCAACGCCATCACACTGGTGCCCATGTTCCCGCACACCCTGAGCAGTCGCCCCATCGTGCTCGATGCCGACAGCGAAGTGCGGCTGCTGGTCTCGCCGGATAATCAGGACGATGCCATGCAGGTCAGCTGTGACGGCCAGGTGACGCTGGCGGTCCACCCGGGGGACGAGATCCTCATCAAGAAGAGCCACCACCAGCTTCATCTGGTGCATCCCCTCGACTACAGCTACTTCCACGTGCTGCGCAACAAGCTCGGCTGGGGCAGCAAGCTGTTTTAAAGGGCAAGCTCACTGCCGGACTGGCTGAGCGCTGCCTCACTGCGCAGCCAGTCGCTAAAGGCGCGGAAACGCGGCCGCTCGCGATTTCCCCGCGGCGAGATCAGCTCGTAATTGCGCCCGGCCGCCACCGCCGGGCCACCTACCGCTACCAGCGCGCCCTGCTCCAGCAAGTTACGAACCAGCACCTCTCGCCCCATAGCGACGCCCATGCCCCCTTGCGCCGCTTGTAGGGCCATCTGATAGTGATTGAAGCCGTAGTGACGCTGTTCATAGGGCAATGTCATGTCTGCGCAATCGCACCAAAGGCGCCACTCAGAGAAGATCTGCTGTACATCGGTCGATTCGGAGGCATGAATAAAACAGGCCTCCGCCAGCCGGGACGGATCCGCAAGTAACCCCAGCCGCTCAGCATAGGCGGGGGAGCAGACCGGCACCAAACGCTCCTCCATCAGCAGCTCCCGGTGCAGATCACTGCAGCGAGTCGCACCGTAATAGATCGCCAGATCCACTCGCTCCTCGTTGAAATCCACCGCTCCCGCCCGAACCCTCATCATCACGTTCAACCCGGGCCAGCGCTGCTGGAAGCGGGGCAACCTTGGCATCAGCCAGTTAAGCCCAAGCGTCGGCGCAACCCCCACATGAAGCGTCCCTCGCAGATCTTGGGCCCGGATATCTTCGATCTCCTCGTTGATCTGGCGCAGAGAGTGACTCAGGGTTGCCAGCAGTCGCATCCCCTCCTCCGTCAATTCGAGCTTACGAGTCAGGCGAATAAACAGGCGAAAACCCAACAGCCCTTCCAGATGGCGAATGCGGTGGCTGATGGCCCCCTGAGTGAGGTTCATCTCCTCGGCAGCGCGAGTAAAGCTGAGGTGACGGGCCGTGCTCTCGAAGGTGTGCAGCAGGGCCAGGGTATTCTGTTGTACCAGCATGGATAACCTCGTGATGACGCGCGTTGCGGTGCAGGCCATCAGTATGCCATTCACTCTCATGGATTAAACAGGCTAATCCATACCGCCCCTTTTTTCGTTTGTCTGCCCGCCACAGCCCCTCTTTAATAGGATCAAACCCTATCCCTGTTCATGAGGTGGACAATGAAAAACGGACTCAAGATTGTGGTCATCGGTGCAGGCTCCAGCTATACCCCGGAGCTGATCGAAGGGCTGATCCAGCGTCAGCACGAGCTGCCGCTGCGCGAGCTGTGGCTGGTCGACATCGACGATGGCCGCGAAAAGATGGAGATCATCGCCGCCCTCACCCGCCGCATGCTGGCCAAGGCCGGGCTGGCGGTCAGGGTTGAAACCCGGCTGGAGCGGGAAGAGGCTCTGCGCGGCGCCGACTACGTCTGCTCCCAGTTTCGCGCCGGTTGTCTGGAAGCCCGCATCAGCGATGAGCGGATCTCGTTGAAATATGGACTCATTGGACAAGAGACCAACGGACTTGGCGGCTTTGCCAACGCCTGCCGGACCATACCCATCGCCCTGCAGATCGCCGCCGACATGGAGCGTCTCTGCCCCGATGCCTGGCTGCTCAACTTCACCAATCCGTCGGGCATGGTGACCGAAGCCGTGTTGCGCCACAGCAAGATCAAGGCGGTGGGGCTGTGCAACGTGCCAGTGATCATGCAAAAAGGGGTCGCCACCCTGCTGGAGAGCCGCGATGAGCAGGAGTTCATCATGCAGGTGGCGGGACTCAACCACTTTATCTTCGTGCGCCAGATCCAGCATCAGGGCAAGGATAAACTCGGCGAGGTGATCGCCCTGCTCGCGCAAGGGCCCGATCCGCTGGTCCCGCGCAATATTCCCCCCTTTGCCTGGCCAAAGGATCTGCTGGCCAATCTGGGCATGATCCCCTGTGCCTATCTGCGCTACTACTACATGAGCGACGATATCCTCAAGCAAGAACTCGGTGAGGCCAGTGGCGAAGGGACCCGGGGCGAAGTGGTCAAGGCCATTGAACAGCAGTTGTTCGATCTCTATCGCAACCCGGATCTTGCCGAGAAACCCAAGGCGCTGGAAGGGCGCGGCGGCCAGTACTATTCGGAAGCGGCGTGCAAGCTGATGAGCGCCATCCACAACGACAAGCGCATCATCATGCACGTCAACACCCGCAACAACGGCGCTATCAACGGTCTGCCGGACGAGTGCGCCGTGGAGGTCAGCTCCCTCATCACCAAGTCGGGTCCGCTCCCGCTCAACGTAGCTCCCTTCCCGCAAGACACCTTGCGCCTACTGCAATTGATGAAGGAGTTCGAGCAACTCACCATCGAGGCCGCGATCACTGGCAACCGCCATACCGCCTGGCGCGCCCTGGTGCTCAACCCGCTCATCACCAGCGGTAGTCGACTGGAGCAGGCGCTGGATGAGGTGATTGCCGCCCATCCGGATCTGATGTCGGCCTTCCACTGATCCCGTTCCCAGCGTATCCAATCTCTCTCCTCACTATCCTGTGTGGGTCACCACTCTGGTGGCCCGTTATCGTTAAAAATGGCGGCGCCCTCTTTACTGTATATAAGACCAGTATATACTGGATGCATACACAGTAATGTTGACCTATACAGGATGAGACCATGCTGACCCAGCTGACCGTCAACAACTTCGCCATCGTCAAGTTTCTCGAACTCGATCTGCAACCGGGCATGACCTGCATCACCGGTGAGACCGGCGCCGGTAAATCCATCGCCATCGACGCTCTCGGTCTCTGCCTCGGAGAGCGGGCCGAAGCCGGCATGGTGCGACCCGATAGCGACAAAAGCGAGGTCAGCGCCCGCTTCTTGCTGGACAACAACCCGGCCGCCCGCGCCTGGCTCGCCACCAACGAACTGGAAAACGAAGGTGAGTGTATCGTCCGGCGAGTCATCTCCGCCGAGGGGCGCTCACGCAGCTATATCAACGGCGTGCCCGTCCCCCTTACCCAGCTCAAGCATCTGGGCCAACAGCTGGTCAACGTCCATGGCCAGCATGCTCATCAGATGTTACTCAAGCCTGATTACCAGCTCGCCCTGCTCGACGGTTATGCCGGTCACCATCTGCTGCTCAATGAAGTGCGCCAGCATTATCAACTGTGGCGCCAGCTGCAAAACGAGCTGAACCGGCTCAAAGCCGAGCAGCAACAGCGGGAAGCCCGCCGCCAGCTCATCGAATATCAGGTGCAGGAGCTCGATGAATTTGCCCTGCAGCCGGGGGAGTTCGAGCAGATAGAAGAGGAGCACCAGCGTCTCGCCAACGGCACTGATCTGATGCAAGAGTGCGGCAGTTGTCTCGATCTGCTTTATGACAACGAAGAGACCACCATCGCCGGTCTGCTGCAAGTGGCAGTAGACAGAGCCGAAGGACTGGTCGCCATGGACAGCCGCCTCACCCCGGTACTGGAGATGCTGAACGAAGCCCTGATCGGGGTGCAGGAGAGCCACAGCGAACTTCGCAGCTACCTCGATCAGCTGGAGCTGGATCCCGAACGCTTCAACGAGCTGGAGGCCCGCCTCTCCAAGGCGATCAATCTGGCCCGCAAGCACCACGTCAAACCAGCAGATCTGGCCCAGCACCATCAGGAGCTGGCCTCCGATCTCGCCCGCCTCAACTCCGACGAGGAGCGGTTAGAGGGGATGGAGGATGAGCTGGCCGAGGCCCGTCAGGCTTTTGTCCAGGCTGCCGAAGCCCTGAGCCAGAGTCGTCAGCGTTACGCCCAGGAGCTGGGCGCCAAGATAACTAGCAGCATGCACGAGTTGGCAATGCCCGATGGCCGTTTTGCCATCGAGGTACGCCCCGATGCCCAGAGCAGCCTCTCCCCACTGGGTATAGATCGGGTGGAATTCATGGTCACCACCAACCCGGGCCAACCCATTCAGCCA
This sequence comes from Aeromonas sp. QDB23, assembly GCF_027707745.1. Lineage (NCBI taxonomy): Bacteria > Pseudomonadati > Pseudomonadota > Gammaproteobacteria > Aeromonadales > Aeromonadaceae > Aeromonas > Aeromonas sp. QDB23. Next base: position 78,315 of record NZ_JAPCJA010000002.1, on the reverse strand, counting down.
CTTGGCAAGGTAGCGTCAGGGGGGGAACTGTCGCGTATCAGCCTTGCCATCGTGGTGATCAGTGCCCGCAAGATCTCCACCCCGACCCTGATTTTCGATGAGGTGGATGTGGGGATCAGCGGCCCGACTGCCGCCGTGGTAGGTCGCCTGCTGCGCCAGCTCGGGGAGTCCACTCAGGTGATGGTGGTCACTCACTTGCCGCAGGTGGCAGGCAACGGCCACCAGCATATGGTGGTGAGCAAGCATACCGACGGCAAAACCACCGAAACCCGGATGGATGCGCTCGACCAGAATGCCCGTCTCAACGAGCTGGCACGGCTGCTCGGTGGCGACCAGATCACCGACAACACCCTGGCCAATGCCCGCGAGCTGCTGCGCCGCTGAATCAGGCCATGCTGAATCAGGCCATAAAGCCGATTTGCAGCGATGGCGACTAATAGGAGTGACCAAACATGCTGACTGCGAGTACCGCTTTCCTCGCAGTCAGTCAAATAGCCAATAGCCAATAGCCAATAGCCAATAGCCAATAGCCAATAGCCAATAGCCAATAGCCAATAGCCAATAGTGAGAACCGAACTCGCGTCAGGATTACCGACCCAGATCAATAAAATGGCGAGTTAGGCGAAGCTGGCAGCAACATGGGCGTGGATCCGGTTGCCTTCATGCAGCGGATTTCGCATAGTGTTGCCCCCCTTTATGGGTATCCAATTGTGAGGCTTTGTCTATGATCCACGTTTTTGGTCACAAGAATCCTGATAGCGACAGTATCTGCAGTGCGCTGGTTATCACCGACTGGCTCAATGGCCAGGGCCGTCAGGCCACCCCATGGCGTCTGGGTGACCTGCGCACCGAAACCCGTTTTATTCTGGAGCAGGCTGGCGTCAGCGAACCCGAGTTGCTGACCAAAGATCTGACCGGTGAAGATGTCTGGCTGGTGGATTTCAGTGATCTGGAACAGGGCCCCGCCACACTGGCACAAGCCAATGTACTGGGTCTGGTGGACCACCACCGTCTCGGCACTCTGGTCACCCAGTCTCCGCTGGATGCCTGGATCCGTGCCGTCGGCTGCACCTGCACCATCGCCTTCGATCTGCTGAGTCAGCAAGGTACCGTGACCCGCAGCCAGGCTCGCCTGATGCTGGGTGCCATCATGAGCGACACACTCTGTCTCACCTCGCCGACCACCACCGAGCAGGACAAGATCGCTTGTGAGCGTCTGGCGCCGCTGGCCGAAGTGTCGCTGGCCGAGTTCGGCCAACAGCTGCTGATGGCAAAAACCGACCTGAGCGGCCTGACTCCGGCTCAACTGCTGCAGCAGGATGAGAAAGCGTTCCAGGCGGAAGGTTACAACTTCATCATGAGCCAGATCGAAGTGGGCAGCGAACAGCAACTGGCCGAGCAACTGCCGGCGCTGCAGCAGGAGATGACCCAGCGTGTGGCGAGCGAAGGGCTCGACTTCTTCGTACTGATGGTGACTGACCTGACGGCTGCCGCCAGCCGCATCTACTTTACTGCGCACCCGAAAGTACCGGCAGAGTCCAGCTACCACCCGGGCTTTGTCAGCCGCAAGAAACAGGGTCTGCCCTGGGTGATGGATCTGCTGGCCAAAGCCTGATCCTCACTCGCCATAACCTATTCCAAAGCCCAGCCTCTGTGCAGGGCTTTTTTCATCACAGCAACCAGCCGCACTCCCTCTCCTCTTACGGACCAACTTGCCCCCCTCCTCTCTCTCGCGTATTCCTTTCACGGCTTATTGACAGTTAACCCCATAACTTTTCTTACATATTTGCGGCTGTTATTTACCCGGGCTTTGCTGCAGGATAATCGCCGCGCACAACCCTTTTCCGTTTCCATTCAGGTGATCGATGAACATAACCCGCAAGCAGAGAACCCTGGCCATCACCATCCTGATCGCCGTGGTGCTCCTCGGCTGGCTGCTCTGGCCAAGTCAGCCACCCAAGGCGATGCTGACCGCTCAGGTGACCCGCGAGGATATTGCCCAGACCGTACTGGCCAGTGGCGTATTGCAGGCTGTTGAGCAGGTGGATGTGGGGGCCCAGGTCTCCGGTCAGGTCACCAAGCTGGCGGTTGAGGCCGGTGATCAAGTTAAACAGGGAGACCTGCTGGCCGAGATCGATCCCCTGATTGCCCAGAACAACCTCAAGACAGCCGAGGCGGAGCTCGCCAGCAACCGCGCCCAGCTCAAGATCAAGCAAGCGCAACTCAAACAGAACGAGCTCGCCTGGCGACGCCAGCAGCAGATGTTCAGGCAGGAGGCGAGCTCCCGGGCCGATCTGGAGAGTGCCGAGGCACTGCTGGCTGTCACCCGCGCCGAACTGCAAAACAGTCAGGCCAATATCGACAGCGCCCTGATCAAGGTTGATCGGGCCAAGACCGAGCTGGGCTACACCAAGATCCTGGCGCCGATGGATGGCACCGTCATCAGCATTGTGACCCGTCAGGGGCAGACCCTGGCAGCCAGCCAGACGGTGCCGACCGTGCTCAAGCTGGCCAACCTCGAGACTATGACGGTCAAGGCGCAGATCTCCGAAGCCGATGTCACCAAGGTCAAAACCGGCATGCCGGTCTACTTCACCCTGATCGGCGATCCGGATACCCGCTATCAGGGCACGCTGCGCGCCGTGGAGTTAGCGCCTACCAACATCAACGATCAGGCCACCACAGGCACCACCACCAATAATGCGGCCGTCTACTATTACGCCCTGTTCGATGTGCCCAATCCCGACCATACCCTGCGGGTGGCAATGACCACTCAGGTGACCATAGTGCTCGGCGAGCGCAAGCAGGTACTCACTGTGCCGCAAACTGCCCTTGGCAAAAAGCTGGCCGACAACGAGTATGAAGTCACCGTGATCAAGGACGATGAGACAACCGAAACCCGTCATATCAAGACCGGTATGAAGGACGAGATCCGCATTGAAGTGGTCAGCGGTCTGACCGAGAAGGAGGAGGTGCAGCTCAATCACGGTGCCCCCGCCGCCAATGATGAGATGGCGGTGATGCTATGAGTGAGCCCCTGAGCCAGCTGCCGTTGATCCAGCTGAAAGGGGTCGAGCGACGCTACCAGAGCGGCGACAGCGAAGTCACCGTGCTCCACCCTCTCGACCTCACTATCGCGGCAGGAGAGATGATCGCCATTGTCGGCGCATCCGGCTCCGGCAAGTCGACCCTGATGAACCTGCTGGGTTGTCTGGATAGCCCGAGCAGCGGCCAGTATCTGTTTCGCGGTCAGGACACCGCCACCATGGATGCATTGGCGCTGGCCAGGCTGCGCTGCCATCACTTCGGTTTTATCTTTCAGCGCTACCACCTGCTGCCCCATCTCGATGCCGCCGCCAACGTGGAGATCCCCGCCGTCTATGCCGGCACCAGCCGCCCGGATCGCCAGGCGCGTGCGCGCCAGTTGCTAGACAGACTGGGACTGCGCGATCGCAGCCACCATACCCCGGGTCAGCTCTCCGGCGGTCAGCAGCAGCGGGTCAGTATCGCCCGGGCGCTGGCCAATGGCGGCGAGGTGATCCTCGCCGATGAACCGACCGGCGCGCTGGATAGCCAGAGCGGCAAGGAGGTGATGGCGATCCTCAAGGAGCTGCACGCCCAGGGCCACACCATCATTCTGGTCACCCACGATATGGACGTGGCCAGCCATGCCGACCGGATCATTACACTCAAGGATGGTCGGGTAGAGCAAGATAGCGGCCCGCGCCAAACGGCCGGGTTGGCCCCAACCACAACAGTGACGCCCAATAAAGGCGCCATGGGCCACGACTGGGATCGCTATCGGGAAGCGGGACGCATGGCGATGCATGCCATGCTCGCCCACCGGATGCGCACCTTCCTCACCATGCTCGGCATCATCATCGGTATCGCCGCCGTGGTGAGCGTGGTTGCCCTTGGTCAGGGGGCGCGCGCCAAGGTGATCGACCAGATCAATGCAATGGGCACCAACACCATCGAAATCTTCCCGGGCAAGGGGTGGGGCGATGAGAAGATGGCCAGCATCCAGACCCTCAACAAGGGGGATCTCGATGCCCTGCTGGGGCAACCCTATCTTGCGGGCGCCAGCCCCGAGATTGGCAGCTCCGGCCAGTTGCGCTATCGCAACAAGACCAACAGCGGCAACGTGACCGGGGTCGGTAACGACTATTTCAAAGTGAAGGGGATGACGCTGGTCAGTGGTCGCTTACTGGAGTGGCAAGATATCCAGCAGCGTGCCGCCGTCGCCGTGGTGGACAAGAAGAGCATCACCAGCCTGCTTGGCAAGGATGATCCGGTCGGCAAGGTAGTACTGGTCGGCACCCTGCCGGTACGGATTGTCGGGGTGGTTTCGCAGGAGACCGGCTTCGGTCCCACCAGCCAGTCGGTCAATATCTGGCTGCCCTACAGCGCGGTGATGAGTCGCCTCATCTCGCAGCACCACTTCAGCCAGATCACCATTCGGGTCAAGGATGGGGTACAACCGGCACTGGCCGAGCAGGCGGTGATCGAGCTGATCACCAAGCGCCACGGGGTAAAGGATTTCTTCACCTTCAGCAGCGACAGCATCATCAAATCGGTGGAGAAAACCACCGCTACCATGACCCTGATGGTCTCGGCCATCGCGGTGATCTCGCTGATCGTCGGCGGGGTGGGCGTGATGAACATCATGCTGGTGTCGGTAGTGGAGCGCACCCGCGAGATCGGCATTCGCATGGCCGTGGGCGCCCGCCAGTCGGACATCCTGCAGCAATTCCTGATTGAAGCCGTGATGGTCAGCCTGCTGGGGGGGATCTTCGGCGTCGGCCTCTCGCTAGGCATTGGTGCGCTCTTTTCACTGCTGGTGGACTCCATCAAGATGCAGTTCTCGCTCTTCTCCATCCTGATGGCCTTTGGCTGCTCGTCACTCATCAGGATCCTGTTTGGTTACCTGCCGGCACGCAATGCGGCGCGGCTCGACCCTGTTGTCGCACTGGCGAGGGAATAACGATGCACAAACTCTCCTGGCTGGCTCTCTCTATGGCCCTCAGCGGCTGCAGTCAGCACAGCACCTATCAAAGACCCGAGCTGGCGATCGCCCCCACATGGCAACAGGCAGAGGGCACCCAACTGGCTACGCAGGCTGGTCCCTGGTGGCGGGCATTTCATGATCCCCAGCTCGACAAATTGGTCGAGGCGGTTCTGGCCGCTAACCCGGACATGCGTGTGGCGGCCCTCAAGCTCAAAAGCGCCCGACTGGGCACCGAGCTGGCCGATACCAACCTCACCCCCTCGGTCAATGGCTCTATAGGCGCAACTGGCAACAAGGATCTGAAAAGTGGCAAGGCCACCAACAGCCTGGGCCCCTCTCTGAGCCTCAGTTACGAAGTGGATTTGTGGGGCAAGCTTGCCTCGGTACGAGATCAGGCAAGCTGGGAAGCGGCAGCAAGCGAGCAGGATCTCGCCAGCACCCGACTCCTGCTGATCGGCAATACTCTGGAGCAGTATTGGCAGCTCGGCTATCTCGGCTCTGCCATCGCACTCGGAGAACAGCAGCTGGCCAACCTGACGCGAACCGAGCAGCTGACCCAAACCAAATACCAGGCAGGCGCCATCACCCGACTCGATCTGGCGCAGGCACGCCAGCAACTGGCAGGCAAACAGGCTGAGCTGGCCTCCCTCAAGGCGCTGCAGGAGCAAGCTCGCAATGCCCTACGTCTGCTGCTGGGCCGCAGCAGCGGGCCACTGGAGTATGGGTAATCCCCCCGAAAAACCAGGGTGCTCATAAGTAGAATTTTCCCGTACCTTGAACGCAGGAGGTTCTACATGAAAACATCACGCTTTAGCGATACCCAGATCATCGCCATCCTCAAACAAGCTGAGGCTGGAGCTCCCGTCCCGGAGCTCTGCCGCGAGCATGGCATCAGCACGACCACCTTCTACAAGTGGCGTTCCAAATTCGGGGGGATGGATGCCTCCCTCATGGCTCGACTCAAGGAGCTGGAGGACGAAAACCGCCGCCTCAAGAAGATGTACGCCGAGGAGCGCCTCAAGGCAGAGATCATCACCGAGGCCATGGCAAAAAAGTGGTAACGCCATCTGCCCGCCGGGAGATGGCGACCAAAGCCGTGACTCACTACGCCATATCCATCCGTCTGGCTTGCCGGATCTTCAAGGTCAGTGAAAGCTGCTATCGCTATCAGCCCGTGCTGGTCGATGAAAACCAGGAAATTGCCGATTGGCTGCTACGTATCACGGCCAGCCAGCGCAACTGGGGCTTCGGGTTATGCTTTTTGTACCTGCGCAACGTCCAAGGCTTTGGCTGGAATCACAAACGGGTATACCGGATCTATCGGGCGCTGGAGCTCAATCTGCGGATAAAACCCAGGAAACGGTTGGTTCGGGCTAAGCCAGAGCCGTTGGCGGTTCCCGACCAGCCTAATCAGTGCTGGTCGATGGACTTTATGCATGACCAGCTCAGCGATGGCCGCTCGGTGCGGCTGTTTAATGTGATCGATGACTTCAATCGTGAAGCGCTGTGCATCGAGGTGGATTTCTCCTTACCCGCCTCACGAGTCAAACGGGCGCTGGAGCAGGTGATCACGTGGCGAGGTAAGCCCGCCATTATCCGATGTGACAATGGCCCGGAATACATCAGCGAAGAGCTCAAGCGATGGGCGAAACAGGAGGGGATAACCCTGGGCTATATCCAGCCAGGAAATCCGCAGCAGAATGCCTACATCGAACGGTTTAACCGCACGGTGCGCTACGACTGGCTGGGCCATTACCTGTTTGAGTCACTGAATGAACTACAGGAGTTTGCCACGAACTGGCTGTGGGTTTATAACCATGAGCGGCCCAATATGGCGCTGGGTGGCTACACGCCGAAACAGCGTCTGGCACAGGCCGCATGACCTCTACTTTTGAATGCCCCTAAAAATGGGGGGATTACCTATGCACCCGCTTCCCTTGCAAAGCAGACCATTCCTGAACTTGCGGTGGGTATCCCGGCCGATGTGCTGGCTCGCCGCCCCGATGTCAAAGCGGCCGAATTGCGGCTGCGCAAGACGCTGGCAAAAGGAGACGAGATCCGTACCAGCTTCTATCCCAGCCTGACCCTGACCGGCAGTGCCAGCACCGCATCCGATCGACTGGCACAGGTGCTGCAAAATCCGGTCGGTACGCTGGGAGCCAGCCTCGCCCTCCCCTTCCTCGAATACAACCGCACCCAGCTCGCCATCGAAAGCTCAGAGCTGGATTACCAGATTGCCGAAACCGAGTTTCGCAAACAGCTCTACACCGCACTGGTGGAAGTGGAAGACAATCTGGCAGCCCGCCACTATGGCCAGCAGCGACTCGATTATCTACAGGAGCAGCTGAGTTATGCCCAGGAGGCCGAGCGGCTGGCCAAGGCTCGCTTCCAGGCGGGAGCTACCGGTGCGCAGGCCTGGCTTGATGAGCAGAACCGGCTGTGGGATGCCCAACAGAGCCTGCTGGCACAGCAAAAAGAGCAGCTCACCACCACAGCCAAAATCTATCGAGCCCTGGGTGGCAGCGATAGCGTGATACCCCGATAGCGCTTCCCCCGGATATTTCCCACGCAGCCAGCAACGTGGGAAATATCATCGCCATCCACCATACAGGCCTCATCTCTCACAGTGCAGCCGATATCGATTGCTCATCATCAAGGGCAGTTATGGCAACGCAGCCAATTCCATGCATCGGCGACCCTGAATATCCCGGCCATACCTTGCGGCGATCTCTGTACCTCACGTTCCCTGTTCGGAGATAACGGTTACCGGATATTCCATCAGCAGAGGACTTTCTCTTGCCGAGCGGTGCCCCGTGAATCGTGAGAGGCATTTCCGAAACACGTATCTGCACGACCTATACAAATAGCGATATCGCGCTGGTGAGCCGCAGGACAAAATTAATCGCGAACAAGGAGTGATATTGAGCAAAGTAACAGTGCGGTGAAAAGATGCTAAAAAGGATACAAGCGAGGATGTTGATAACAGTGGGGCGAAGGGTCGGATTGGATAACCACGAGTAAAACGGCAAAAATAATGCCGCCCAAGGGCGGCATTATTCAATCTCTGAACCTGACGAATTAGATCAGGAAATCGTTCAGGTCTTTACCCAGAGCGACTTGAGCAGCAATGGCTTTCGGCATACGGCCTTGACCGGTCCAGGTTTTTTCCTGGCCATCTTCTTCATATTTGTATTTAGCTGGACGCGGAGCACGCTTGCTCTTGGCAGCGCCAGTTGCAGCAGCCGGAGCAGCAGCAGTAGCCAGCAGCTCGCGAGGATCAATACCAGCCTGCTGCAGCATTTCGGTGAATTCATTCAGCTTGCGCTGACGCTCTTCCTGTTCAGCACGCTCCTGTTCAACAGAGTCGGCGCGCTCTTGATACACCAGGTCAAACTTCTCTTTAGCTTCCAGCAGTTGCTCAAACGGCAGCTCACGAATAGCGGCACGCAGACTGCGAATGTTCAGCAGAACTTTCAGAAACTCGTTCATTATTTCCTCACAAAAAAGTCGGTTACAGGGATAACCGTTTCAGAATAGCATGGACAATTCTCGACAACATACAGTTTTTCTATATTAACGTTCTTTTTTTCTTAATTTTCACCATTGAGATCGAGTGCGCGTCACTATCAATAACAAACAAGCTGAAATGCAGATCTTTGAGGTTGTAGGTTGATTACCATGTTGTGCACAAGAAAAGTCGGTATTTCAAGACTCATTAATTTCCAGTTCAGTATCCAACAAACTGACTCTGTGACCTGTTATATAAGCCTTGAGCGCTCATTTCTACCATACGTTCAACATCCTTTGGTAAGCCTGCGACTATCCGTTTAACCATGAGCAAACCAGGATCCCACACAGTTCGCCCGATGACGAAGATTATGCCCCCAATTGACCATCAATGCATGCAAAACCATCAATCAAAAAACAGATAACCACATATAAATCATAACCTTGCAATCGCACTGTGACTTATCAATGTATGTATTTCGTGACCAGTTTTGTAGATGCATGTACCAGAAAACAAGCTGTTCAGATGCCGGTAATCCAGAAGGCAAGTAATAAAAAAGCCAGCCTTTGTTAAGGGCTGGCTTTCTACGTAGTCAAATAGCACTATTTATTTTTGGTTATATTCTTGCCTGATTGGTCAACACCAGTAATCACTGCCTGTGAAACAGACCCAGTTAAAAGGGGCTCGGTTGGATAGAGCTTAAGTGCTTCAGCTCGCATCGCATTGGCTTCCTCTGTACGACCCAATGCATTAAGCGCGATCACCATATTGGCGTATATGTTGGCACGGGGTGTATGGCGTACGAATGCCCGCCCCCACTCCAGATAAGCTTCCAGTTCGGTCTTGTTATTTGTCTGCAAGCCCACCATCAGACGAACTGAGTTCACATCAAACTCGACTCGGGTCAACCAAGCCATGGGATTGACGATATCAAGTAGCAAGGTCGGCTCTTTATACCCACCCCGTTCATATTTGGTGACTACCCATGCGGTGTGAATTGCTGTGAGCATAAAGGGAACGACCAGCAGCGGGATAGCGATCGCCATAAATCGCAGTAACAGCCATGGGCGGCACTCCATATCCCACCATGATGAGAAACCCTGACTCGCCAGGTTGGTCTCCTCAATTTCGGTATCGATGATATAAATCAGCGTCAGCAACAGCCACCATAACACGATCGCATGGTAGAGAGGGTATTCCGTCTGGGTATGAAGCAATATTGGGGTAACCAAGGCAAGCAGCCCCATGGCATGCACCCAGCGCACACTCGCCAGACGCCATAATAATGCACCTCCCATGATCACCATGCCGACCATGGGTGCAATACCGCCCTCAACAGCCCAATAGAGAAACTCGTTGTGGGGGTGGTCAAGATTGTACTCAATCTGCACCATGGACGGACTCCGTGCTTTATCAGCCATGTAGTGATGGAGAAAAACAGATTCAAAACTGCCGTATCCCCATCCACTCCAAGGAGCCTGTGCAATCAGTTTTACCGCATAAGGCCAGTAAATAGAGCGCATACCACCGGACTGATAGATCTCTAATCCTCGTTTTGCTCCAGCCAGCCAATATTGTGATAACAGGCCAATCGCTACAGCCAAAATAACCAGACCCAATATCCGCCATAGCAGCCGCTGTCGATAAAGCTGAGGCATCAGTAAGAACAGGGCTAGCAGGCCGCCTAACTGCCCCACTCGGGATTGCAAAACAACGAGCAGAAGTGCCGCAGATAGAATGACGCCATAGCGCAACGCCATCAGCAATCGACCACCCTCTCGGCGTAATTCCAGCCAGATAGCAAGGGCAAGGCCAGTTGCCATAAACGTCGCCATCACGTTTGGCTGTTGAAAGATCCCGTAAGGGCGATTGGCCTTGGTGTCATAGCCAATCCAGTTACCTGGCGTTAAAAGGTAGAACTGCACCAGCCCCAGCACTGCCTCCATGGCGATCGCAATCAGGATGAGATAGAGCAAGCGATCACGCTGCGCCTTATCAAAACGCCATTGATAGAGTCCAAACAAAAACAGTAGGCCAGCAAAAAGTCCCAGCAATCGGGGAATAGCATAATCCTTGAGTGCAAAACCTGGATAGAGCATCGGGAGCAGTAGCAAGAGTACCCCTATCCATAAGCCCGCTTGTAATGGAGAAAAGAGCAGACGCTGGCGTAACGTTACTTGCCACAATCCCAATCCAATAGCCAGCGAGGCAAACACCCATCCCCATGCGTTAAAGGGAAGATACAGCCCGGCGCCTCCTGGGTTGTGCATAAAAAAATGCATGCCCAACAACCAATAGGCGATAAAGAGTACGCCAAACACACCATTTATGTTTTTAATCATCATGCATTCCTAGCATAATTTCTGCAGATTGCCATATATCTTGGGTAGGTAATAAAAGGGCGAGCAGTTTACAACTGCTCGCCCTGTTTGATGAAAAAAGATCGGCTCTATGCAACTTTTGATTACTGTAGCTCTGTCAAACCGTAAAGACCATTCTTGCGGCTCAACATCTGACCTCCATCCCGTGTCAAAGGAACCCATCCAATGCTTCCTTTCGCGGTTGTTGGCTTGAGCAGCATCAAATCAAACGGTATCGTGACATAAATTCCTTTGGTAAAGCTACCTTCACCATACTCGTCTGCAGAGACATTGGTAAATGTTGCATACCCCCCCAAGACAACGCCCGAATCAAACCGTTTGGATAAGTCGAATGTAGCTCCTTTGTCACCAGCCAAATACTGACCTACGGAGACTTTGGCGGTGACATTACTCATGAATGGTAACTGCCAATACGCAGTCACATGTCCAGTCATGACATCATAATCAGCCATTTTCAGGGTATTGTTCCAGTCTCGCTGTTTCACCCAGTTCGCATCAACGCCAATGGCCCAAGTCTTACCGTATGGACGATAGAGCACCTCACTCCCGACGCCGGCATACATCATCTCCAAATATCCCCCATAAGCTTGACCGTACCAATCTTGAGCAAGTGGTTGCATATGGGTTAACTGCAAGTTGTTGAGTAATAGATTTGAAGAATCTACATACTCACGAATCCACGTACGAACTCGTGGTAAAGCGGCACCATCTGGAGGAGGCGCTTTATAATTGAACTCATCGTAGTTATTCACCAGATTGACAAACAGCGTTCCTTGCAAACTGTTGTTTTCATTTATACGCCAATCGGCATTTGCGTTAATGCCTAACTGATACATATAGAAAGACTCAGGGCCACCAAATGATTGCGTTAGATCTGGATCAAAAGAGTATGAAAAAGCTTTGCGCTCAGATGCATAGATGGATTCTCCCTGAATTTTTCCTGCAGCCTGAACCGTCGATTTTTCATGCTGTTCTTCTCCCAACACCTGTACCACATTGGCACGACGAACAGATGGGAGATCGATGCGAGTCTCTTGCAACTGGAAGTTCGCCTTACGTTCAACAACATTCAGAGCATCAACCGTACTAGGCAGATAATTTGCTGCTAACAAAGAGGTTCTCTTTATCGCCTCACTCTTATTACGATACTTGCTCTGCTTACCGATGACAGTCACAGAATTGGTGGTTGTGTAAAACTCTGTATCCTGCCACCCAGCATTTTCTTTCAAATTGGCAGTCAGCGCTTGCCACTTCACGTCCATCATGGTTGCAGGGATTTGATCAGGCTGATAAATGGGTCTCGGCTGATCAATATGAGCGGGTTTCATATCATTAAAGTTAGTCCGAAAAGTCACCCCCCACATCAAGGTGTTTCCTCTCTGCCAGCTTAGATGGCTATCCAGATTCTCGAAAACTCGGTACACAGCCCCGACATTCCAAGGTGAATCTTGATAAATATGGCCAGCGAACTCCTTGCTATAATCATTGCCATCATATTCCAGCTTTAACCTGAGTGGCAGCCATGGCGTTTGATATTCAATTCCACCAAAGAGAGCTGCTGGTCCACGAAACAGACTATCAAACTCAAACTTACCGCCATTACCGGAGTGACTATTATTCCTTTGACACCAGCTATCTTTATACTCACAAAACGGGTTTTTAATATTACCACGTTCGGCCATATTTCCCCAGCCGATACCGATAGTAAAATCAAAAGGGCCATAGCGTTTGCTAGCCGTCACAAATTCACTATCAAAGAGACCCGTACCCATTAGATCTCTAAAGCCCAGTGACACTTGTGGCAGATAGTTAGATTCTTGCCAAAGACGAAACTTGAAATCCATCCCTTTGTCTTTATAGGTTTGATCACCACTAAAATTTTCGTAGGGACTGTACTTTTTTGTTCTTACATCAGTATATCTCAGCGTTGCCTCAAACCAATCAAATGGCTGCGCAGAGATAGACCATCGACGATATTGGTCATTATCAACGTAGTTAGCACTGAACTCACCTGTTTTGGCCATTCGTGCGGTAGGCATTTGAAGCAGACCCGCACCACCGAAGTCACCTTGTGAGGGACCATAAGGATCAAGAACAGACTCCGCAGCACAAACAGCCCCTGAAACAAAGATTGCAATATATTTCAATTTAGGCAGCATCATTCTGGCACTCGGTTAGCAATTAGATTGGCAATACGAATATTGATATCTTTATATTGCTCTGGAAGAATTTTGGAATCAAAACCGACAAAGAGCGTTGCTCCCGCCATAGGTTCACGATGCAGCTTGTTCCAATTCGCGACAGGAACCCGGCTGATAGAACCGTCAGGCTGGATCAGGAACGCTTCATGTTGCGCTGCGCCAGCCAACAAACGGTAATCTTGCCAATAACTTGCCAAACTAGCACCATGCTGAAGCGGTTGTTTACTGCGACCGTTAATCAGCCCCACGAAGTAGATAAAATCGGGCCTTGAAGCAAGGAAAAGGGTGTACTGCCCTTTTAATAGTGGATTACCATGCGGGTCAATTCTGGACTTGGCAGGGTCTAATGCGATTGACAAACGGCCGCTGACAGGAATTTTATCCAGCTCTTGTAGTAACTGCTGAGTTGACTGTATCAATGCGCCTTTATCACCCTCTCGCATCCAAAATATCTGAAGTGCTTTAAGATCCTTGAGCAATTGTTCTTTAGTCGCCCGAAGTGCTGTTATGGTATTTTCATTCGCTACTTGTGCAGTACGCCAATAGATATCCTTAGGTAATTGAATATTAAATAACAGGTCTGCAAGTCTGGCACCATCATGCAACTCAATCTTCGCTGTAGCATGACGCTCAAAAATCACGTTTACATCAGTTTGAGCCAAAGAAAAAAATGGCATGAGACCGATAATCAGGTATTTTTTCATAATGCGAACGGCTTTAATATTGTCATTTCAATCACCGGCAAGCCCGGTCCCAATTGCTGCTGGCTTTTTAATACTCTGCCTGTACTAGGTTCAAACCAATAGTAATTATGCCAAGAGTTCTGGACCTGTCCGACACTGACCAACTCGTCAATCAATATAACATCATGTGATTTATCAAGGATTAACAATTTTTCTGGAACTGTAGATATAAACTTAGTCCGCATGTTATATCCACTCACATAATCCTTTTCCCATTCGGCAGTATACTGCCAAGACATAGCATCCAGGTTCAAACATATATCGGGTAAATCTACCATTTTTTGCAATGGATCAGGCCAAGATGATGCCACTAAATAGAGATCATTTTCCAAACCCACCGTCTTGTGCAGTCGACCTGACTTGGTAACAAAAAGCTTATTATCAGAGCTCACCCAGCTCAATGAACCATCAGGATCTGCAAATGCAAGCACTACCAATGCCTGTGGATTATCACCCACTCGCAGATAGGCGCTGGCATAAGGTAATTCTCGCACCTTTTCAGCGGTTACCTCCACATCATCTACCCCCAAAATAGCATAGCGGAGCGTTGCATAGGTATCTGAACTGGTGGCGGAACAACCACTCAAGAGTAACATTCCCAAAGGTATAAACAAACGAAGAGGAAACATAGACGGGTCACTCAGTGGAATTGGAAAATGATTGCAAAGTGACAAAAATAAGGCTGCCAATATGGCAGCCTTATTAAAATACCAAACAACTTACTTAGTAGCAGTAGTTGTGCTAGTACTGGTAGAGTCGTCGTTTGCCTCTGAAATAACAACCGCTGCCAGTACGGCAGCACCAACACCGACAGCGACCAAAGAGGTGGTACCAACAGCCGCGGTGCCCGCTGTGGAACCAGCTGCAGTCCCTGTTGCTTCTTCAGCAGCAAAAGCATTTGAAGAAAGAACCAACAAAGCAGCCAAAGTCAACGCTGATTTTTTCATTACTAGTTTCCTTGTTTAAACATGACTTAAAGTACTAATAGGATATCGTGAAACAAACCAATAAACCAGAGTAAGTCGCTCAGATGAGCCCTTTTATCTATTACGATCGTGTACGTCCCATTGCATGCCGTACCAGCACGATCATAACGCCTAACATACCACCAAGCAAAGTCCCCAATACGGCTATCAACGCTCGCTTAGGTTTCGCTTTCTCCTCAGCTACCACAGCAGGATCAAGGGTTTTAAACACATACTCTTGATTCACTTCCGTCAACATCAAGGTTTTGGTCTGATCCTCGATCAGCTGGTAGAACACCTTTTGCATATCTGCGACTGGTGTTTTTTCAAGTTGTGCCTTGAGATAGCTAATGTTGCGTGTCGCATCAGCTTGATCCCGCGATTTCATAGCCTCATTGAGATCAGCTACCAACCAGTCAACCCACTGCTTGGCATACTCCGGGGAGTAGTACTCCACAGCCACCGTAACCAATCCTGATTTTGCATCCTGACTGATACTGGCAATTTCACGAAATACCGTAACCAGCTCCCAATCCGTTGGTTCAATAGACTTTCCTGGAGGAACCTCACGCATCCATTTATTGCTAGTGACATCGTAAACAGCTTCATCAATCACCAATTCACCGGTCGCCTTGTCTGCTTTGGCAACAGCCATCAAAGGCACTTCCAACTGATGTTGACGGATAAAGTGAGTTAGGAATTGACGGGATTTCCCAATTTCAACCGCAATGGCCGTCTTGTCCCGACCACCACCACTGAGATTTACACCAGCCAAGCTAGCAAGACCGCCAAACTGGGCAGCCATGGCGGCAAGTCCCCCTCCTTGTTGCTCGGCTGATGGTGCGAGCAAGGCCTCTGAGCGATAGATATTTGGCTGTGATATTGCAAAAATGACGGCTATTACCGCACCAATCAATGTACTGACAACTATCCACCACTTACCACGCCAAAGCGCCACGAGCAGTTCACGCAAATCTATTTCATCTTCCCCCCCATTCATTGCTACTGGCAAGGGAGGGTGTTCTTTTACTTGTGTCATAACAAACCAGATCTCAGAAGAGTCAGGTGGCCTTCACCACCTGACTGAATGGGTTATCAAATAAACTTTGCCATTACTTGATTGCATTCCATGCGACACCCAGTTGATAGAGGATCTGTGTTGCAGAAGTCATGATGCTCAGGTTATCCAGATAGTCAGAATCAACAGGCACCACGATCGTATCACCCGGCTCCAAGCTCTTGCGACCACCAAACCAGCTATCACCTGGCAGCATCACACTACCATTGGCCTTGATAACGTAGATACGGTCGGTATCAGCCTGTTTCTTGGTCCCTCCAGCACGGCTCAAGTAATCATTAACACTCAAGTTACCATCGTAAACATGGGAAGAGGGGAACTGCACCATACCCTGAATGGATACCACATTTTGCAATGCAGGCACATAGAGTTTGTCGCCATCTTGCAGCATCACATCAGCCTGCTTGTCGCCAGACAAGATCGCTGGCATATCGATAGTCATACGACCAACAGCCTTGCTGTTTTCCAGCTGATTAACTACCGTCATCGCTTCGGCAGGTGAGCTGGTATAGTTTGCAATACTGGATTGACGACGCAGTGTCATGGTCGCAATCTCTTGCTTGAGTTCATCACGCAGCAACACTATACGTTCTGCTTCCTGTTTACGCAGCGCTTCACGTGCAAAAACTGCACCATTAGGGTTAGCATAAGCGGTAATACCGCCCACTCTCTGGATCAAATCCTGCAGGCTCTCACCCCGACGGACCGTGTAAGTACCCGGATACTTC
Organism: Aeromonas sp. QDB23; assembly: GCF_027707745.1. NCBI lineage: Bacteria > Pseudomonadati > Pseudomonadota > Gammaproteobacteria > Aeromonadales > Aeromonadaceae > Aeromonas > Aeromonas sp. QDB23. The sequence continues at coordinate 61,703 of NZ_JAPCJA010000002.1, read as the reverse complement.
ACCTCACCAAATACTTGCACTGTTGCCTCTTCACGCCATTGCGGATGAGGTAACACATTCAGACTGTCTTTTGACTGTACCTGAGGCGCTCCCAAAACTCGATTGGCTGTTGGTAGATCCAAGCGCGAATTTTCAATTGATATACTATCTCCCACTTCGTTAATACGTGAAAGCTCGATAACACTTGCCTGCTCATTCAACCCGCCTGCAGCGACCAATAGATCACGTGTGGTGGTAACCCGACTGATTGGATACACTCCCGGAAACTTCACTTCACCACGCACTTCAGCAATCTGTACCGGTTTTCCTTGAGCAGCCTGAGCTTTCAGTTTTTCAATCACAGGAGCAAGTAACGCCTGGCGACTGGCAGCTGCTTGCACAACGGTGCTTGTATCAGCCCCCAGTTTTGCAAGGGTCATTTTTTCTGATGTCAATTCTCCTTGCCGAACCATGGCACCGGTACTGGAGTCAACGACAGATCGCTGCTCTTGCTGCAATTGCATCGCCAATTGTTGCTGATCGGCAGAAGGGGTAACGACCGAGTTATCAGATGTAGATGCCAGTTGACGATGGTTGTCACGCCCGGAATTAGCACCATGAAAAGTAGAGTTATTTATACCATCAAGCGCCGAATTACTAAATATCAGAACCTGATCACGAGGCTGTAACCGCAGATCATCTTCACTCCCTGGGAGTTGGAGTGCACGACCCAAATTGAATTGTAATACTTCGATATTGCGTAATGCATCTACTTCACGAACCACGAGGGCATAATTCAGATCTGCAGCTGATGTCAGATCTCGTGAAGCACTTTGCAAAATGCGGCTAATGCGCATACCTGGCTGATAACTAAACGCACCATCACGAACCACAGCACCTTTCACCATTACAGCCTGACTGTACTCAGTAGTGCTGGGCTTGACTGTTATTTTGTCGCCATCACGCACGATAAACTGACGGTCATGATGATTTGACAAGTTTAGGTTAAAGACCCGCATCCCGGTTTCACCATAGCGAGTCACCGAAATCTCTTTCAGCGCAGCGGCTTTCATCCCCCCCGCAAGTCCCAGAACATTGGACAAAGCCGCAGGACCACTCAGCTCGTAAATAGCAGGGCGTTTAACCAGGCCATCGATACTCACCTCACTCCCTTTGGCTGGGATAAACACCGTATCACCAGAGCGCAGACGGATATCTTGGCTGGTATCCCCCCATACCAACATCTTGTAGAGATCAACATCTATAACTTTCTGACCTGCACGCTTGACCTGGATCTTTCGCAGTGACCCAACGGTATCGATACCACCCGCGGCCTGCAAAGCCTGGGTTACAGTAGCCATACCATTGACGTTATAGGCGCCGGGACGATATGCATCACCCATCACAAATACCTGCATGGTACGCAGAGCACCAAAACTGATGAATGCCTCTACACCAATTTTTTGCTCTTTGATCCGATTTTCCAGTTCACTGCGCAGTTGCTGAAAAGTTTGACCACTTGCAGCAATGGGACCGAGAGATGGAAAATCGATAAAACCTTCACGTCCAATAGCCAGCGTATAATTTGCATTCTCTTTGCCATAGAGCTGAACTCGGATCTCGTCACCCGGTCCCATCACATAGTCATCAGCAACAGGCATATCAACAACTGGTGCATCAGTTAAAGGTTCACCGGCAAACACGTTATAGCCAAAGGGTTGTAACTCCCCCTCATGTGCTACACCAGCCAAGAGAGGACGCTGGGATGCCTGGCTATAATCGACTTCACGTGGCGCAGCAACAGGAGCATTGTTGACCGGGGTCACACTGCTTTTCGTCGATGAGCCCCCCAACTGAGATGGGTCAATACCATATTGTGCAGCCAACGCCTGCTGTTGAGCAGGGGACAATTGTTTAAATTTAGCCATCATCTCAGGCGTCACTTGCGGCGCAGCCATAAGCGGCAAGCCAATCAAAGCCAGAGAGAGAAGTAATCTCTTTTGTTTCATCTTGATAAAATCCACCACACACAAAAAGTTGATGCCACCTACGACATAAGCGGGCGGCATCATAACAAAAAATACACGCTTTAAGACCACCCGTAGAACAACACGCAAAAATATCAGTGGCTGATCTTAATCACTACCAAACAGATCGCGGGTATATACCTTGTCTGTCACATCGCTCAACTCTTCAACCATACGGTTGGCCAATATCACATCACAACTCTCTTTGAATTGCGCCAGATCGGTCATGACTTTAGAGCGGAAAAACTCGGGCTCGTTCAAGGTGGGCTCATAAATAACCACTTCAATCCCTTTCGCCTTGATCCGCTTCATCACCCCTTGAATGGCAGAAGCTCGGAAATTATCGGACCCCGCCTTCATCACCAGTCGATAGACACCCACTCGTTTTGGATTCTTGCGGATCACCGAGTCGGCGACAAAATCCTTACGCGTGGTATTGGAATCAACAATAGCCCGGATCAGGTTATTCGGTACCTGGCTGTAGTTGGCCAGCAACTGCTTGGTATCTTTCGGCAAGCAGTAACCGCCATAACCAAATGAGGGATTGTTATAATGGCTGCCAATACGCGAGTCCAGACAAATACCATCGATAACCTGACGACTATCGAGGCCATGGTGCTGGGCATAGGTATCGAGCTCATTAAAAAAGGCAACTCGCATCGCCAGATAGGTATTGGCAAATAGCTTGATCGCCTCGGCCTCTGTGCTGTCGGTAAACAGCATGGGAACATCTTTCTTGATCGCCCCTTCCAATAGCAAATTGGCAAACACGTGAGCCCGCTCGGACCGTTCACCCACAACAATGCGAGACGGGTGCAAGTTGTCGTAAAGGGCGCGCCCTTCACGCAAAAACTCCGGCGAGAAAATAAGATTGTCACATCCCAACTCTTCACGCAGCCGAGCGGTAAAGCCGACCGGAATGGTGGATTTGATCACCATCACCGCATCGGGATTAATCGCCATCACATCCTTAACTACCGACTCCACCGTACTGGTATTGAAGTAATTGGTTTCGGGATCATAATCAGTTGGCGTTGCGATGATAACGAAGTCAGCCCCTTGATAAGCCTCTTCTTTATTAAGGGTGGATCGCAGATTCAGATCACGGCTGGCTAGATAGCTCTCAATCTCTTTATCAACAATAGGGGAGCGCCCCTGGTTGATCATCTCAACCTTGCTGGCAATCACATCGACGGCCACCACTTCATGGTGTTGTGACAGTAATACTGCGTTGGAAAGGCCCACATATCCTGTACCACAAATAGCAATCTTCACAGCTAACCTCGCTTACTGCTGAACTTTATAATAATTTTTATACCAATCGACAAATGCCTGAACCCCCTGTTCAACCGACATGGCGGGTCGATAACCCGTGGTTTTGAACATATCTTCAGTATCCGCCCAAGTTGCATACACATCACCCGCTTGCATCGGCATCATATTTTTGATCGCCTCGATACCCAGCGCCTTTTCAAGGGCATCAATAAAACTCATCAATTTGACCGGGCTGCCATTACCGATATTGAAGATACGATAAGGGGCACTGCTGTCAGCGGGTGAGCCTTTCTCTGACTGCCAGTCAGGATTAGCCACCGGAACGACATCTGCAATGCGCAAAATCCCCTCAACGATATCGTCGATATAGGTAAAATCACGGCTTAGTTGGCCATTGTTATAAACATCGATGGGCTGGCCGGCCAGCATCGCCTTGGTAAACTTGAACAGCGCCATATCCGGGCGACCCCAAGGACCATAGACGGTAAAAAAGCGCAGACCAGTGGTCGGAATACCATACAGATGTGAATAGGTATGGGCCATCAACTCATTGGCTTTTTTCGACGCCGCATAAAGCGATACCGGATGGTCAACCGCATCGGTCGTGGCAAATGGCATTTTGCCATTCATACCATATACAGAGCTGGAAGAGGCATAAACCAGATGTTTGACACCGTTATGACGACACCCTTCGAGAATGGCAAGGTGACCCACCAGATTGCTGTCTGCATAGGCAAACGGATTCTCAAGGGAATAGCGCACCCCGGCTTGCGCCGCCAGATGGATGACCCGATCGAAATGTTCTTTGGCAAACAGTTCCGCCATTGCCTCGCGATCGGCCAGATCAATTTTACGAAACACAAAATTTCTTTCATCCGCCAGTCGGGCCAGACGGCTCTCTTTTAATGATACATCGTAATAATCATTCAGATTATCGATACCGATAACAGTATGGCCTTGCTGACAAAGACGCTGACTAACAGCACTACCAATAAATCCTGCGGCACCCGTGACTAAATATTTCATATTACTTTCCAATTATTACATTTATGTAAAAGACACTTTCACAGCGAAAGAATTATTTTAAAAGCACAGTTTGTATTGCTTCAAGATACTTGGCTATTATTATCTTCTCGTCAAATTCATTCTCGATTTTTTGACGACTAAGCAGTCCCATTGAGATTCTACTTTGATGGCCCATAGTAATAATACGATCTAACTGAGAAACCAGGCTGGCTGTACTGCGTGGCTCACACAGGAATCCGTTAACACCATCGTCAACTGTCTCTCTACACCCAACATTATCGGTAGTTACAATAGGTTTGCCCATAGCTCCGGCTTCCAATAAAGATTTTGGCACCCCTTCGCGATAAAATGATGGCAAGACTACACAATCTGATTTTGCAATTTCTGTTTCTACACTATCTGATGTGCCTAGATAATTAACAATACCTTCACTCACCCATTCTTGCATTTGATCTTTTGTTACTGCAGATGGATTATTGACATCAAGAAAACCGAGCAGATTAAATTCAACGCGGCTCCCGTACTTCCCCCTCAATATTCTTGCTGACTCGACGTAATGCCCAATACCTTTATCATATAACATGCGAGCAATAAGTAGGAAGCGAGTGACGCCATCGTCAATAGAAGGCGTCACCGTAAATCTTGCCAAATCGGCTCCAGAACCGGGTAAACGGTCAGTCACTTCTTTTTTGGCCATTCCATTTAGTAAAAACAACTCTCGATCATCGTCGTTCTGGAAAAAAATCTTATCCGCAAATCGTTGACTTATTTTATATAAAAAATGAGCTATTTTAGATGTCAGACTTTCATTGATAAACAAGATGCCAAGACCAGCAATATTATTAATAACTTTGACACCACATATTTTGGCCGCAAGAGTGGAGTAAATGTTGTTCTTTGGCGTAAAATTTAAAACCACATCAATTTTATTTTTCCTAAAGATGTTTACAAATGACAAAAGTGTTTGTACATCACTAAATGGATTTGTTCCACTTTGCTCTATATTAATATTAATGAATTTAACGCCTAATTGCTCTATTTTACTAGAATATTCATCCTTGGGTGCAATCGCAAAAACTTCATACCCACTCTTAACTAGAGCCAACATAGTATTTTTACGAAAGTTAAACAAATACCAACTGGTATTCGATGAAATAGCGACTTTATTCAATGTGATATCCAACTATTTTATATAAATACATCAACTTTCAAGAACCGCGTCTAAGTTACCGTCAGAAACGTAAATAATTTATCCGCGAAAAAGGAATAACCCGGCACTCCGCACCTGATTTATGAATAAATTTGCCGGTAGCGCTCACCCAATACCTCCAAAATGATCTGCTGATCTCCTGTCAGCTCCGTTATCTGTGCTGGCGTGTCTCCCAGTAGATATTCATGGATGCCACCAAAGCGCAAAAAGATCCAACGGGCAGTTGGCCGCTGGGTCGGCTTCTTTTTCATATCCGCCATACTGCGGTTTTGCTCCACTAATCCCTGCCGGACCCGGTTCTCCAGGGCCGCGTAAAGGCATTGTTGCCAAAAACAGCCAGTAAGTCATTACTCCTCCTGCCCCAAGTGAGTGTTACATTCGGGGCTTTCTTACAGGTAGACCAAGGGTGTTCAGTTTGTTTATCGCGCTCACATACGCCATCACTTCTCCCACTTGACCATTGTATTTTCGCAGGGTGATTTGGCCTGCAATTAACTGTTTTAACCGCAATCTCGCTGTCTCTGCTAGCGAACGACGGTGATACCCCGATATATTCTTCCAGTGCGACAATCCTTCCTTTGGCATCACCAGCACCGCCTTATTTCTCGGATAGCCCTTTTTCCATAGTCCCGCGTTCTTGCGAGGCGGAATACACGCCGTCGCCCCTTTACGCGCTATCAACTGATGGCTGGCTTTGCTGTCATAGGCCCCATCCGCATAAACACGCACCAGCTCACGACGCAGGAGATTGAGCAAGGGTGGGCAACACCTCGGCATCATGGACATTCTCCAGCGAGGCATCCGCCGCTACGATATCGTGAGTGGCTGGGTCTACTGCCAGATGCAACTTACGCCAGACTCGGCGTTTTTCAGCTCCGTGTTTTCTGACTTTCCACTCGCCTTCACCAAACACTTTCAGACCCGTTGAGTCGATAACCAAGTCAGTGAACTGCCCTTTGGGGGCTGTCGATAGGCCACCTTCACCGTGCGGGCACGCTTGCTGACACGGCTGTAATCCGGGGCACACAGCGGCACATTCATCAGCTTGAACAGGGAGTCGAGTAGCCCCTGAGTAGCTCACAGCGTGAGGCTGAAAATCCCTTTGAGCATCAGGAAGGTACAGATGCTCTGGTTGGTATAGAGCTGGCTGCGTCCCCGTTTTCCGTGATGGTTTTGGTGGAACCAGTTATCCATGGCCTCGATATCAACCCAGAAAGTGAGAGAGCCACAGTTAATCAGAGAGCTGTTGTATTAAGGTCGGTTGGTGATGGGATGAAGCGCGTTACCCATGATGCAGACTTGAGGGGGATAGTGATGTTCAGATCACTGGGTTTTCAATTAGTTCCATTCAAGCTACATCGATTTAGGAAACAACGCCCCGCGTAAATCATCAAGCTACAGGTAATCACCATCAGCAATGCTTCGATCCGCTCCGGTTTTCTCAGGTACAGCGAGGAGGTTAAAAATTCCAGGCTTTTGAGAAAGCGAAAGCCCCACTCGACATTATGCTGCGCCTTATAGGTGGCCAACAGCTTGGCCATGGTCAGCGTTTCGTAGTGGTCATTGGTCGCCAGAATGCCCCCCCGGTCTGGTTGCCGCCCCCCTTGATGCGGAACTGATAGCTGATCGGAGCTTTCACCTTTTTCGGTCTGCCACAATTGGCATAAACGGGGTCACTCACCACCTCGGCATCCAGTTGCAACAGCATCAAGCTGGCGGTAAAACGGGCCAATTCAGCTGGGCATAGCGCTGGCAAAGGCTGCATCATCTCTACTTCACCTCTACTTTTGAATGCCCAAAAAATGAGGGATTACCTTAGTAGAAGGTGTATAGCAAAACCTAAGCTGATCGAGGTTACAAATAGAGATAGCGGGAGCAGCCATAATGATATACCTGCAAAAGATAGTAATAGATCAAAATGGCCTATTGCCGTCAAGTACTGAAAAAATCAGGTGCGAAATGACAGCTGAAACTCTCTGGGTAACGTGCCGAAATCAGGAACAGCTATTTGATATATATTCATTAACTCTCTTAGCTTGAGCACTATAGTTATAATAGTCTATAATTTTTCTCCTACCAGCGCCACCAAACTCCCTTCTCTTAATTTCACTTCCCAATAAAAGTTTTAATTTTTCATACCAATCTTTTTCATCAAAACATAAAAAACCATCAATGCCATTATCAATAAGACTAGAGTTAACACCAACAGGAGAAGCAACTACAGGGACAGACACAGCAAAATATTGCAATATCTTAAATCCACACTTCCCTCTTTCAAAATCAGAATCGTATAAAGGCATAATACCCACATCAAACTGGCTCAACAGTTGATACTCTGTTTCTTCTGACCACTTGTGAATATTAACCTTAGACTTTAATTTTATATTTTCATTTGCGCCAATTAGACAAAAGTCAACTTCAAATTCATTCTGGAGTTTCACTATAACAGAATCAACTATATCTAAGTATTTCTGAGTTGATGGTGACCCTATCCAACCGACTGTTAATCTATGATTGTTTGTTTTTTGTTTGGGTATGTTAGTGACATTTTCATCTATCACAGTAGGTAATATAACTACATTTTTTGCTCCCATCCCACTGAGTTTATCAGATAGATATTCATTACCTGCAAAAACAAGATGGGAATTCTTCATCATGACCTTGAACTTCCATTTAAAAATAGAAGAAAAAAGCCTTGAATCGTAATTATGGAATATTGCGTCATCAAAATCGTAAATAACTTTCTTACCAAACAATTTAAATAATAATTCAAATGGGATAGGTATATATGGGAATAGTTCTTTTTCAACCCAGACTAAACCATCATCTTTTTTAAAGATAGCTTCAAACATAAAAAAAATTCTTATGCAATATCTCTTCAAAACATAAAAAAAAGAGTTACCCCTCATACTATAAAGATTAGATATATACTCATCATTAAATAACGAGTTAATATTAGCATCAAATGAAAGTAGTTTAAACTTGATATAATTGAAAAACCTAACTCTCGAACTTGCACCTGAAACATCATATTTCGTAAAAACAAACATACTCTGTCCACCTAGAAAAAAAGCAATATGTAGTCAGTAATAACCGTCATATCATAATCATAAATCAAATACCATATATCACTTTTAATATTTCGATAGGTAAAGCAAATCATGATAAATATCAAAAATGAAAACAAAGTAAATAAATTTAACTTATTGCAATAAAAATTATAATTAGCTGAGAAGAAACCAATTAAAGAAACAAAAACAGACATTTCAAAAAATCTATACATTACCAAACCAAAACTGACAAAACCTAATGAAACAACACTTAGATATATGGAAAGTTTTACACAGCTTAGAGTGAATTGATTAGCACTGTTTTTGCATCTATATAAAAAAAAATTTAGCATTGCAAATAAAATCAATCCACGGGCGATAGAAAACAGTGATGATTCTTCATTAATATAATGCTGTGTCTGTGGAATAAAACTTATTAATCCAGAAAAAACAAACAAACAGACAAACATGCATAACAAGAACCTATAATAACCAACTCTTTTTAAGAGAAAATCAACAGGCTTAAATAAATAAAATGCGGGCAGCGCCATAGATAAGTGACTAAGCACAGAAAGCAACAACAGAAAACTATATTTTTTCTCTAAAGATAGATAGATCAACAGAAATGAAAGTCCCGTAAGTGCTCTAACTGCTGCGAAGTCCAAACCAGGCGAAAGAAAAACTATATAGATAAAAATATAAGGATAAAAACCAAATCTGAGCTTTTTAATTAAAATCAACCTAGAAACAAAAACGATAAAAAACAAAAATAAAAATACTTGATAGTATGAACTTCTTGTTTCCGGGTTGATTAACCAAACAACAAAGCCAAAAAAAGGGTCCTTTGCAGAAAGCACTTTGGATAGAAGTCCATCTTCAGCACATATTCTATCTATCATCAATAGATAATTATAATAGTCTGGACCTTGTGAATTTAAAGCAGTAAAAACAAAAAAACACCCCAATATTGGAACAAATATAATGCTATTGAATACGTCACTTTTTTTCATTATTTATCTCATAATTAACTCTTCAAACATTTTTATTATTTTCACCCAAGAAAACTCATCTAATACACTATTGTTTTCATGCTTCTCTTTTTCAATATCATGTAATTTAATTGAAAATGCCAAATTCAATTTATTCTTTAAGTCTTTAATGTCAAAACTTTGCATTTTAAAAACTGTATTTCTTTCAGTCAATGGTGAATAACAAGAAATGACCAAGTCACAGCATGCCATGCTTTCTGCGCATGGATAATGAAAAGCACCATACTCTACTTTACCTATAGCAACGAAAAGCTCATTCATTCTATAAAAAGAGGACAATTCATCCTCACTTTCAATCTTTACATGTCTAAATGAAACTCCACTATTGACCAGCACATCTTTAGCTTCATCAGGCAAATAAATTCCTATATTGACGCAAACGTCATCTTCCAATTTATTTCTACATATAAAATCTGATATTGCTATTATTGTTTCTATCGTGCCTTTATGAGGCTCCTCTCGACCGATTAAGCCAATATTTGATATTCTAGATGAACATTTCTTGCTGTAAAATAACTCAGTATCTATTCCAGGAGGAATTACGTCATATTGACCACCGCCAACGAGCAGAAGGCTCTTATTATTAATTACTTTTTCAAATGGAAAAAAGTAAGTTACTCCAGCTAAAAGCTTTCTGAAAAACCCCTTGTAAAAATTCACTTCATTTGCTTGTATGTAGTATATTTTTTTCCTTTTAACCGCCACAAACAAACCAATATAAGCTGTAATGTTTGAAGTTAAAACTAATACATCAGGTTTAAATCTTCTAGCAGTCATAATCATAGAAAACATGACACTTAACTTGCTAACGCCAGTACTATTAATAGCATGAATTTTAGCTGAAGTATGATAGTAAGGCTTGGCTTTTTCTGATGGTGTTATTATATGTACATCAAATTTTCCAGACTTCTGCAACCCATCAGTGATTTTTGAAATCACTCTATAACCACCTGAACGACCAAAGCCATTAACAAGAGGGATTAAAACTAATATTTTACCCATAAACAACCCATTTATTTTGAATATTTTTTCACATTTACAATCAAAAATAAAAGATATAAAAAATAATTTGTACAATACGCTAACGTTACACCACTCAGGCCTAAATTAAGGACGATAAAATATGTTAACAATACAAGGCTTGTAGAAAAAACAACCTCTGAAACTAAAAACCATTTTGTTGCTCCTCGTGAAATCATAGGATATGCAAACAAAAAAGCTGTTATTTTTATAATATCCCCAAAAAGTTGAACTGCAAAAAGTTCACGAGCACTGCGAAACTCTTCTGTAAACAACAAAGATATTGCAACATCTCGTAAAAAATATACAGCCAGAGCCATAATAGCTACAATTGGTATAATTATGCGTATCGTTCTATGAATTTCCTCAACGATGGCATCAACACCCGTCAGAGATGCCAAACGAGGCAAATAATAAGAGCCAAGTGCCATAGTGATCACCCCTAAATAGACTTCAGAGATTTTATAAACCGCCTGCCATTGACCTGTAGCATCCCAACCTACTTGGTCAATTAAAATATTACGCACCAAGATCATTGATACCGGCGCGGTCAAGGCAGTAGTGATTGCCATCAGCATATAACCGCCGATTTGCTTGCGCGCTTTGGGCTCTACCGCACCCCACCAGTAACGCAGCTTAAACCAAGGCTGGCGCAGGTTAGCAATTAACATCACCACACCAATCAAAGCGGCTTGCACTGAGGCGGCTAATAGTGCACCCTCAATATTTTTCCAAGCAATCAGGCCCAGCATTACGCCGCCCGAGATCAGCACCGAGATCATACCAAGACCGACATAACGGCGATATAACTGCTGGCCATTAATTACCGAATTACACAAGGTGCCGATAGCAGCGAATGGCAACACGCTTACTGTAGTCATCACAACCCAGGCCAGAGCTTTATCTTGAAATAACCAAGCCGCGATCTGTTTAGCTAATAGTAAGCCACCAGGAATGGCAATAGCAGAGATAATCAGCACCCATTGCAGTGCAGAGCGCCACCAAGGGGCACAGGCATCAAAGCCTTGCTCTTTATACTCAGCAGTAAAACGCACTACTCCGCTACCGGCTGGGGCATTAATTATGCCATTAAAGCTGCCGACCATGCTCTGTACTTGTCCGAGCATTGCTAAGCCAGTGGGGCCAGTATAAATGGCCACCACCTTGGCAATCACAAATCCCATCGCCATACGTAGCAAGGTTAATAACCCCGTCATGGCGGTGACTTTGAGTAAACGCTTCATCCAGCAAACTCATTGATAGCAGCTATCACTTGCTTAACCGTGGCATCACTCATAGTTGGATCCAGCGGAATTGAGAGCACTTGCTGGTGAATTTGTTCGGTTAGCGGCAGCTGCATATCGGCATATTGTTGATACGCCTGCTGTTTGTGCGGCGGAATGGGATAATGAATTAAGGTTTGAATTTCATTTTCAGCTAAGTGCCGTTGCAGGGCTTCGCGCTGTTCACAACGCACAACAAACAGGTGCCAAACATGTTGCTTGTAATGTTGGATGGCAAATGCAGCTGCATCGAGTGGTAATATGATGCGCGGGTTGCAGATCCCCTCACAATACATAGCGGCAATCTGTTGGCGGCGGGCAGTTTCGGCCTCTAAATGGCGTAACTTGACGCGCAGCATGGCGGCTTGCATTTCATCAAGACGGCTATTTACCCCTTGATAGAGGTTTTCATACTTTTTATGAGAACCATAATTACGTAAAGCTTTCAGAGTCTGTGCAAGTTCATCATCATTAGTTGTAATGGCACCAGCATCTCCCAACGCACCAAGATTTTTACCCGGGTAAAAGCTAAAGCCAGCAGCATCACCCCAGTTACCAGCTCGTTTGCCATTAATCTCGGCACCGTGTGCCTGAGCACAATCTTCCAGCACCAACAAGTTATGCTGTTTGGCTATAGCCATAATTTCTGGCATTGGTGATAATTGGCCATATAAATGGACGGGCAAGATAGCTTTTGTCTTGGAAGTGATTGCAGCAGCAATATTTTTGCCATCGAGATTATAAGTTGATTGATTAGGCTCAACTAAAACCGGTATCAAATCATTTTCTGTAATGGCTAAGATAGAGGCAATATAGGTATTAGCTTGGACAATCACCTCGTCACCGGCTTTCAGTTTGCCTAATTCCTTCCAAGCGCGCAGGGTGAGGATTAACGCATCCAGCCCATTGGCGACACCAATCACGTGCTTGGTGCCGCAATAAGTAGAAAATTCCGTTTCAAATTTGGTCAGTTCATTGCCCATAATATACCAGCCTGAGTCAATAACTTGGGCGCAGGCATCTTTGAGCTCTTGCTGGTATTGGTTGTTGATGGCCTTTAAATCGAGGAAGTTAATCATTTGCTTTAATCTCGTAAAAATCATGCACTACAGCTCTAGCACCAAAACCTTCCTTCTGGGAAATCAAACCCTCATTAAGGTAGCGACCTTGCTGTTCATTGGAAATACCGAAGTCAAAATATTCTTTATCAACAAACACTGTTTTAACCAAATAATCAACTAATCCGTCTAACGCCCCGATATCTCTCCCAGCAACGGTATTATAAAGATACTGTGTGTGAGCAACGGTGTCAGTGATAAATATTACTGCCCCAGCAACTTGCTCGCCATCGAGTGATGCTGAAAATACTTTTATATTTTCAGGGAATGCTTTTTTAAGTGCAGATATCTCATCATAAGAGTGAACCGGTTTGGCCCCATGAACGGACATCAATACATCAGTTAAGTTAGACCAAAACGCCGAAACATTATCAGATTCTTTGTATACAACCCCGCAAGAGTTTGATTTTTTTACAATCCACTTCCGCCCTTTTGAGTATTTTATCTGACTATTCATCTTTATTGTTGATGACACATCTCGCCGAACAACATTCGAATTTATCCTGAACAATGAGTACAAGTCTTCATCACAAGGGAATGAATGATAGATATAAGGGATCTTTTTATATATCAGACTAGAAAAACCATTCTTTTTAAGATATTCAGGGATCTCTTCAAAAATTCCATTGATTTCTTTTTGCTTTGCTGATGACTTGATGATAAGTCCGCCAAATGTCAACCCCTGATGAGAGTATAACTTATCATCAGCATGATTTGCTGGCAAAATAGCAAGTAACTTTTGACTGTCGTCAAAGAACATTAGTGAGTGATCATTGAATCTATCAGAATGATACTCCATAAAATCTCTAAAAAAGAAAAAATGCTTGTTTTTTGCAAGAAATACAAACTCATCCCATATTTTTTTGTCAGCACTGCTGTATTTTTTAACTAGCATAACTGCTCACTTTCATCGACATGTAATTTTGCTCATCTGTGCATTTATCAGGCTCAATCATAAAACCATTTTTAATGTAAGATTTATTTGCCATATGGTTATCTACAGCCACACGCAAATAAACATAATTAATACTTAATTTTTTGCACTCACATATAACCAGAGCTAAAATTTTTGAGAATAGTCCCTTTCCCCAGAAATTTTTTTCACCTATATAACCAAAATATTCTGCGCTTACATTATCAATATTTTTCAAGCCTATTACACCGATAGGCTTTTTTTGATACATCAAGCCCCATACAAGGTAATTAGACCTTGGCAGACTTACAAAAAATTCTTCTTGCTGCTGCCTTGTAAAGGTGGGTGTACCGGTAAGCTTTTTAATTTCAGGGTCATTTAACCAATGCCAAGATAAATCTAAAAATTCGCGAGAATAGGTAACTAGTTCTAACCGTTCACTAAACATTTGAACTCCCCATAATCACGGATATAGTCTGACTCATCATAAATCTGATCAGCCAACACCATTAGCACGCAATCATCAGAAAAATCGTACATTTCATGCCATTGCATTGCATCAATCAACAACCCTTTATCTGGGGTTGACAATATAACCTCCTCCTTATTATTTCCATCATCCATAACAAAACGGCATGACCCTTTAATACAAACAGCAAGTTGTTTTAGTTTTTTATGGGCATGAAAGCCTCTAGCTACACCAGGCTTGGTTCCGAACAAATAATAAACACGCTTAATATCAAACGGTATGTAACGGTTGCCTTCTATCGCAACTAGCTGCCCTCTTTCGTCGCCAAGAATATTAAAATCCAATAATTTTATGAGCATAAAATACCTTAAAATAAATCTGCGTTTTTAAACTCTGTCGCTAGCTTGTCTTTATCCGACATAAACACATTATCAGATAGCCAATCAATCCCCAGATCTCTATCGCTCCATAAAATCGCGCGTTCACATTGTGGATTGTAATAATCAGTTGTCTTATAGAGAAACTCCGCCGTTTCACTCAAGGTAAGAAATCCATGAGCAAACCCTTCTGGAATCCACAATTGTCGCTTATTTTCAGCAGATAGATGCATGCCGATCCACAGGCCAAATGTCGGAGAACTTTTTCTGATATCAACTGCCACATCAAATACTTCACCCGCTACACAGCGCACCAGCTTGCCCTGGGCATGGGGAGGTAATTGATAGTGCAAGCCACGCAATACCCCTTTCGACGATTTGGAGTGATTATCCTGCACAAAAGTCACCGGATACCCTACGGCCTCTTCAAACGACTTGTGGTTGAAACTCTCAAAGAAAAAACCACGCTCATCTCCAAATACCTTTGGCTCAAAAATAAGCACGTCAGGAATCGCTGTCTTGATTACATTCATCGGTGTATCCACATTGCATTCAATTTTGATGGGGGGAGATTATTTTCTCCCCCTATATCACATCAGGCTTTGGCAACCATTCTTAACAAATATTGTCCATAGGCATTCTTCGCCAATGGCGCAGCAAGCTCATGTATCTGGTCGGCACTAATAAACTTCTGGCGGAAGGCGATCTCTTCCGGGCAAGCGACTTTCAACCCCTGACGGGTCTCGATGGTCTGAATAAAGTTGCTCGCTTCAATCAGGCTTTCATGGGTACCGGTATCCAGCCAGGCATAACCACGGCCCATCATAGCCACCGACAGATTGCCTTGCTCCAGGTAGATACGGTTCACATCGGTAATTTCCAGCTCACCACGGGGCGACGGCTTCAGGCTCTTGGCGATCTCCACCACGCTGTTGTCGTAGAAATAGAGGCCGGTCACCGCATAGTTGCTCTTGGGCTCCAGTGGCTTCTCCTCCAGAGAGATAGCGGTACCCTCTTTATCAAATTCCACGACCCCATAACGCTCAGGGTCATGCACGTGGTAAGCAAAGACGGTTGCTCCGCTCTCTTTGGCCGCTGCGGCTTCCAACTGTTTCTGCAGGTCGTGGCCGTAGAAGATGTTGTCCCCCAGCACCAATGCACAGGGGTCTGACCCGATAAACCCTTCACCCAGAATAAAGGCCTGGGCCAACCCGTCCGGACTTGGCTGTACCTTGTATTGCAAGTTCAGACCCCACTGGCTGCCATCACCCAGCAATTGCTCAAAGCGGGGAGTATCTTGCGGCGTACTGATGATCAAAATATCGCGAATCCCCGCCAGCATCAGGGTGCTGAGCGGGTAGTAGATCATCGGCTTGTCATAGATGGGCAGCAGCTGCTTGCTCACCGCCATGGTCACAGGATAGAGACGGGTGCCCGAGCCACCGGCCAGAATAATGCCTTTACGTTTGGTCATGATGCTTGTTTCTTATTTTTAAATTGCAAAAGAAAAGGGTGGCTTGCGCCCACACCTTCCTGTTTTATCCCTGCCAGCCAGGGAGGCAGTCACTACATCCCAGGCCAGTAATTTACTTACCGAGGATCTCGGTCAACATCCGCTCCACACCGACTGTCCACTCCGGCAGCACCAGATCGAAGGTGCGCTGGAATTTACCAGTATCAAGGCGGGAGTTATGGGGGCGTTTGGCCGGGGTCGGGAAGGCACTGGTCGGCACCGCATTGAGCTGTGTCACAGCCAGTTCAACGCCGGCTTCTCTGGCTTTGGCAAACACCAGCTGGGCGTAGTCAAACCAGGTTGTTGTACCAGAGGCAATCAGATGGTACAGCCCGGCGACCTCGGGTTTACTCTGCGCAACACGGATCGCATGGGCGGTGCAATCGGCCAGCAACTCGGCGCCGGTCGGTGCGCCGAACTGGTCATTGATGACTGACATCTCGCTACGCTCTTTGCCAAAGCGCAGCATAGTCTTGGCAAAGTTGGCGCCGCGGGCGGCATAGACCCAGCTGGTACGGAAGATCAGATGACGGGAGCAGAGGGACGCACCTTGCTCACCCGCCAGCTTGGTTTCGCCGTAGACGTTAAGCGGTGCAGTCGCATCGGTTTCCACCCAGGGGCGCTCACCGCGGCCATCGAACACATAGTCGGTGGAGTAATGCACCAACCAGGCACCCAATGCTTCCGCTTCTTTGGCTATCGCCGCCACGCTGGTCGCGTTGAGCAGCTCGGCAAATTCACGCTCGCTCTCCGCCTTGTCGACTGCGGTATGGGCCGCGGCGTTGACAATCACGTCCGGCTTGACCAGACGTACCGTTTCGGCCACCCCTGCCGGGTTGCTGAAATCACCGCAATAGTCGCTGGAATCAAAATCAACGGCGGTGATACGGCCCAGCGGGGCCAGTGCACGCTGCAGCTCCCAGCCTACCTGGCCGTTCTTGCCAAACAGCAGGATATGCATCAGGCACGTTCCCCGTAATTCTGCTCAATCCAAGACTGGTAGGCACCGCTCTTGACGTTGCTGACCCACTGCTGGTTATCCAGATACCACTGCACAGTTTTGCGAATACCGGATTCAAAGGTCTCTTTCGGTTGCCAATCCAGTTCGGCACTCATCTTTGTCGCATCGATGGCATAGCGGCGATCGTGGCCAGGGCGATCCGCCACATAGGTGATTTGCTCACGATAAGAGCCCGCCTTCGGCACCATCTCGTCCAGCAGATCGCAGATGGTGTGTACCACCTCCAGATTCTGCTTCTCGTTATGGCCGCCGATATTGTAGGTCTCCCCGACCAAGCCCGTGGTCACCACCTTGTAGAGCGCGCGCGCGTGGTCTTCCACATAGAGCCAGTCACGGATCTGGTCGCCTTTGCCATAGACAGGCAACGGCTTGCCATCCAGCGCGTTAAGAATGACCAGCGGGATCAGCTTCTCAGGGAAGTGGTATGGGCCGTAGTTGTTGGAGCAGTTGGTGACTATGGTGGGCAGACCATAGGTGCGGCGCCAGGCGCGCACCAGATGGTCGCTGGAAGCCTTGGAGGCAGAATAAGGGCTGCTGGGGGCGTAGGGGGTGGTCTCGGTAAAGAGCGGCAATGGTTCACCGACGGCTACTTCATCCGGATGGGGCAGGTCACCATACACCTCGTCAGTGGAGATATGGTGGAAGCGGAAGGCCGCCTTGCGCACCTCGTCCAGACCGTTCCAGTAAGCGCGAGCCGCTTCCAGCAACATATAGGTGCCAACGATATTGGTCTCGATAAAATCAGCCGGCCCGGTAATGGAGCGGTCAACGTGGCTCTCGGCGGCCAGATGCATCACGGCATCCGGCTGGTGCAGGGCAAACACCCGATCCAGCTCGGCACGGTTGCAGATATCTACTTGTTCGAAGGCATAACGATCGCTTGTCGATACATCGGCCAGGGATTCCAGATTGCCGGCATAGGTGAGTTTATCGAGATTGATAACGGCATCCTGAGTATCACGGATGATATGGCGCACAACAGCAGAGCCGATAAAGCCTGCGCCACCAGTAACGAGTATTTTCATTCTCTTTATTAGGCCATGTTGAAGTTAAATACAAATTTATGAAAGATAAAATAAACAATGAATAATATATACCTTAGCCTCAGCTTGACAACACCTAGGTAAGGGTCAATTACTGTTGTTACTTACTTGATTTTTACTGTTCTTTATCCAACGTCCTACTCGCCATGCATAATTAAGAGATATGGTATAACTTGCAAACAACCCCAAGTAGATAACCATCATTAACCATTCAGGTAATTTTGCCATTTCAGCCAAAATGCCCATGAAAACTATGCCAAGGTTGGTAACGACCATTAGCAACAATGCTTCACGATGAGTAAATCCGGCATGCAACAAGATATGATGAAGGTGATTACGGTCAGCCTTGAGTGGGGATTGACCTTTCCGAATACGCCGGATCATAATTCCGACCATGTCGATCAGCGGCAATCCCATTAGCCACAGGGCCATTACAGGTCTGAATGCTGGGTGTTGTTCAGTGACTTGTGAACCATAAATCACTAAAAATCCGATTATAAAGCCCAAAAACATTGAGCCTGCGTCACCCATAAAAATTTTGTGTTTAAAGGGGGGGATGGTGAGGTTGATCGCCAGATAGGGTACCAACGCAATCGCGATTACTAAACAGAAGTTGGCCATATCGGGCATGGTATTGCTGAACAAAGTAGCCAAGCCGACCAAGCTTATCCCGGCCATTGAGCCAGCAAGGCCATCAATGCCATCCATCATGTTAAAGGCGTTAACCGCTGCACAAACAGCAAGTACAGTAACAAAAACCTCACCCCAAGGGAGGCTAATATTACCCAGCCCCACTAAGTCACCAAAGTGGTGTAGACCCACACCGGTAGATAAACATAAAAGAACTATAAGGAATGCCTGCAAACCCAAACGCAGCCTTGGTGAAATATCAAGTGCATCATCTACCGCACCAATCACAACCATAGCTCCTGCACAAAATAATAACATAACCAGCGTAAGTGAAAGATGCATAGTAATAAATACACTTAGATATACACCTATACTCACTGCAAGCCCCCCAATCAATGGGATAGCCCCCACGTGCTGTTTTCGCTGATTAGGAAGGTCAACAAGTTGCAACTTACCTGCGATTGGCCGTAAAAACACGATCGCTATTGCAGTGCCAAGAAAGGCAATAATACCTGACATCTCCATTATTTGATTCCTGTTTTATCCCTTCACTTGCACACAAGCCATATCCTAGCTAGCTTGAGCACATCTTATCTATTATTAAAAAATTCAATTTTTCGTTCGTTGAATATTTTTCACCATAAAGCTACTAACATCATCAAAAAATTATTTTTCCTGGCTATTTAAACTAGTGATACACTTCCCTAATTAAATAAACAAAAAAAGGATGTAGATATTATTAAAAAAACATTCAAACAACAAAAACTTTTAAACAATATTGAATTTAAAGCTAAGTTTAAACTAAAAAACGTGGTGACAGAAATGGTTAAAAACGCATAAGCATGGCTACCGCACTGGGTTGCAGCCCCCAGTTCGCTGATTTTAACCACATTGCTCAAGCTGTTGGCCATCATGTCCTCCAGCATTTAATTGTACTTTGGGGGCATGCATCGCTAGGCGCTATCACAAATCTATCGCGCCATTGCACACCGGACAGACCCGACTTGAACTAGGATTCTAGCTCGTATCCCCCCCATATGAACAGCAAAAATTACCTCATTGGGAGCAATTTCAAGCTGAACACAAGGCTTGTAACAGGCAGCTTGAACTCTCTGTTAATTATTTAAGCAACCGGTAAAATGAACCTCTCGACATCAACCAGCTAAGAAAAACAGGGCAACCCATGGGGTAGCCCTGTTTGATTGTCAGCCAGACCAAAGCTGGCTGGCGATTTATTGAACTCTGTTCAAATTAGCTAAACCTGCATGCCATCAGTCACCTTTTGACTCAACTGCTGCAGCCATGCGCGCCTCTTTACTCTTGTGGCTAGTGAAGTAGCGCATCACCAACACAAAGAAGAGCGGCACGAAGAAGATGGCCAGCACGGTGGCACTGATCATCCCCCCCATCACGCCGGTACCGATGGCGTTACGGCTGCTGGCACCTGCGCCAGAGCTGATTACCAGCGGCAGCACCCCGAGGATAAAGGCGAGCGAGGTCATCAGGATCGGCCGCAGACGCAGACGCGCCGCCTCC
Source organism: Aeromonas sp. QDB23 (assembly GCF_027707745.1). NCBI lineage: Bacteria > Pseudomonadati > Pseudomonadota > Gammaproteobacteria > Aeromonadales > Aeromonadaceae > Aeromonas > Aeromonas sp. QDB23. The sequence continues at coordinate 41,164 of NZ_JAPCJA010000002.1, read as the reverse complement.
ACCACCGCCTCACCCAAGCTCATCCCTTTGTCGTAGAGCTCTTTGGCAAATTCCACGATCAAAATCGCGTTTTTTGCCGACAAGCCTATGGTGGTGAGCAGACCGACCTGGAAGTAGACGTCGTTCTCCAGCCCGCGCAGGGTGGCAGCCACAATGGCCCCCAGAACCCCGAGCGGCACCACCAGCATCACCGAGAAGGGGATGCTCCAGCTCTCGTAGAGGGCCGCAAGGCAGAGGAACACCACCAGCAGCGAGATCGCGTAGAGCGCAGGTGCCTGTGAACCGGCCTGACGCTCCTGGAAGGAGAGCCCGGTCCACTCGATACCCACCCCTTCCGGTAGCTGTTTCACCATCTGCTCGATGGCGGCCATCGCATCACCGGTACTCTTGCCGGGCGCTGCTTCACCGACGATCTCCATCGCCGGCACGCCGTTGTAGCGTTCCAGACGGGGCGAACCGAAGCTCCACTCGGTGCTGGCAAAGGCGGAGAAGGGCACCATCTGACCGGCACTGTTGCGCACATACCAGAGTTTCAGATCTTCCGGGTTCATCCGGAAGGGGGCATCCGCCTGCATGTAGACCTTCTTGATCCGGCCACGGTCAACGAAGTCATTAACGTAGGACGAGCCCCAGGCGGTGGCCAGGGTGTTGTTGATATCCGCGATGGATAGCCCCTGCGCCAGCGCCTTCTCGTAATCGATCTTGATATCGAGCTGCGGCGTATCTTCCATCCCGTTCGGACGCACTCGCACCAAAGTGGGATCCTGCGCCGCCATGCCGAGCAGCTGGTTACGCGCCGCCATCAGCTTGTCGTGACCGATACCGCCGCGATCCTGCAGGAAGAAGTCAAAACCGGTCGCCGTACCCAGCTCCGGGATCGGAGGCAGGTTAAAGGCGAACACTTGCGCCTCCTTGATGCTGAACAGATAGCCCATGGCGCGGCCGATGATGGCATTGGCGCTGCGATCCGGGCTCTTGCGCTCGCTCCAGTCCTTGAGCTTGATAAAGGCCATCCCCGCGTTCTGGCCACTACCGGCGAAGCTGAAGCCGGATACGGTCAGCACAGAATCGACATTATCCTTCTCGTTTTTCAGGAAGTAGTCGCGCATGTCCGCCAGCACCACCTCGGTGCGCTGCTTGGTGGCCCCCACCGGCAGTTGCACCATGGACATGATGACCCCCTGATCCTCTTCCGGCAGGAAGGAGGTGGGCATCCGCATAAAGAGCACTGCCAGTACCGCCAGCATGGCGCCGTAGATCAGGCTATAGCGCACACCCTGCTTGATCACCTTGCGCACACCGCTCTGATAGCGGTTGGTACCGGCATCAAAGGCGCGGTTGAACCAGCCAAAGAAGCCGCGCTTGGCCCCAAACTCGCCATGTTTCATCGGCTTGAGCAGGGTGGCACAGAGCGCCGGGGTCAGGATCAACGCCACCAGCACCGACAGCACCATGGCCGAGACGATGGTCAATGAGAACTGGCGATAGATGGCGCCGGTCGAGCCGCCGAAGAAGGCCATCGGCACGAACACGGCGGAGAGCACCAGGGCAATCCCCACCAGCGCGCCGGTGATCTGGGTCATCGACTTGCGGGTCGCTTCCAGCGGGGAGAGATCCTCCTCGCTCATCAGCCGCTCCACGTTCTCCACCACCACGATGGCGTCATCCACCAGCAGGCCGATGGCCAGCACCATACCGAACATGGTGAGAGTGTTGATGGAGAAGCCGAACGCCGCCATCACCCCGAAGGTACCGAGCAGCACCACAGGCACCGCGATGGTCGGGATCAGGGTGGCGCGGAAGTTCTGCAAGAACAGATACATGACGCAGAACACCAGGAAGATCGCCTCGATCAGGGTCTGCACCACCTCCTCGATGGAGATCTTCACAAACGGCGTGGTGTCGTAGGGGTAGACGATCTCCATGTTGGCCGGGAAGTAATCCGACAGCTCATTGAGCTTGGCACGCACCTTCTCGGCGGTATCCAGCGCATTGGCGCCGGTCGCCAGCTTGATGGCAACCGCGGCGGTAGACTGGCCGTTGTAGAGCGCATCGGCGTCATAGCTTTCGCCCGCCAGCTCGACCCGAGCCACATCTTTCAGCCGTACCTTGGAGCCATCCTGATTCACCCGCAGCAGGATGTCGTTGAACTGCTCCACGGTAGAGAGCCGGGTTTGCCCCATGATGGTGGCGGTGAACTGCTGATCTTCCACCGATGGTGTGCCACCCAGCTTGCCGAACGCCACCTGGGCGTTCTGCGCCTTGATGGCCGCCTGCACATCACCCGGTGTCATCTGCACCCGGTTGAGCTTGTTGGGATCGAGCCACACCCGCATGGAGTACTGGCTGCCGAACAAGGTGATATCCCCTACCCCGTCCAGACGACTCAGAGGCTCCTTGATGTTGGAGACCACATAGTCCGCCAGATCGTCGTTGTTCATCGAGCCATCACTGGAGATGAAGGCCGCGACCATCAGGAAGCTGCTGGAGGTCTTCTGCACCCGGATCCCCTGCTGCTGAACCTCTTGCGGCAGCAGCGACATCGCTTGCTGCAGCTTGTTCTGCACCTGCACCTGGGCAATATCGGGATCGGTCCCCGGCTGGAAGGTGAGGGTCACCGACACCCGCCCCGCGGAGTCAGACTGGGAGGACATGTAGAGCAGGTGATCCAGCCCGGTCATGTTCTGTTCGATGATCTGGGTCACCGAGTCTTCCACCGTTTTGGCGGATGCGCCCGGATAGCTGGCGGAAATACCGACAGCAGGCGGCGCAATGCTCGGGTACTGGGCGACCGGCAATTTGATGATGGCCAGGCTGCCCGCCAGCATGATCACCAGCGCGATCACCCAGGCAAAAATGGGTCTGTCTATAAAAAATCGAGCCATGAAGCGACTACTCCATCCTACTTGTTGGCCGGGGTGTTGGACGCGGCTTGAGCAGACGGTGCATCAGCACCCTGCTCGGCGGGATTGACCACGGCGCCCAGTCGTACTTTCTGCAAGCCAGCCACGATCACCCGCTCGCCGGAGGTGAGCCCTGACTCCACCACCCAGTTGCTGCCGACGACCCGGCTCAGTTGCACGTTGCGCAGCTCCACCTTGTTGTCAGCGGTTACCACCATCACGGTGGCGCCGCCATTGGGGGTGCGAGTCACGGCAGTTTGCGGCACCAGCAGCCCTTGCGCCCGCTCGCCCTCTTGCAGGGTGGCGCGCATAAACATGCCGGGCAGCAGCAGCTGGTGAGGGTTGGGCACAATCACCCGCAGGGTCACCATGCCGGAGGTCTCATCCACGGTTACATCGGAGAACTGCAACGAGCCCTCTTCGCCATAAGTGGAGCCATCTTCCAGCTGGAAGGTCACCTTGGCCCCTTTCTGCTCGTCCTGGGTCAGCTTGCCCTCGGCGACCAGTCGCTTGAGGCGCAGCAGATCGGCGGTGGACTGACGCACATCCACATACATGGGATCGAGCTGCTGAATGGCGGTCAGGCTGTCAGCCTGCTGGGCAGTCACCAGCGCCCCCTCGGTCACCGCGGATTTACCGATGCGGCCACTGATGGGGGCTGTGATGCGGGTGTAACCGAGATTGATCTCGGCAGTACGCAAAGCCGCCTTACTCGCCATGATCTCCGCCTTGGCCTGCTTCCAGCTGGCGTCGGCGTCGTCATAGTCCTGACGGCTGATGGATTTGACCTTGAGCAGCTCCTGATAGCGCTGCGCCTTGAGGCGGGCACTCTGCTCGTTGGCCTCGGCCTTGGCCAGATTGGCCTTGGCGCTGGCAACCGCCGCCTGATAGACAGCCGGGTCGATCTGATAGAGCAGATCGCCCGCCTTCACATCGCTTCCCTCGGTAAAGAGGCGCTTGAGGATGATGCCGCTCACCTGCGGACGCACTTCGGCCACCCGCAGCGGGGCACTGCGGCCGGTCAACTCGGTAGTCAACATCAGCGGACCGCTCTGCAGGGTCACCACGTTGACCGCCGCGGGGGGCATGCCGCCCTGTCCCTGGGGTGCGCCCCCCTTGTCACCACAACCTGCCAGCAAGCCTGTAGCCAGCAAGGCAAGACCAACTGAACGAGCAAGAATATGTTTATGCATGAAACACCTGAGCCTTTGCCAGTCAATGAACAATCAGGGCCACATGGGCCCTGTTGGTAAATAGTCGAAAGATGAGGCAATATACATACATTCATAAATGTATGTAAGTGACTTTTTGCTTGCATGAGGCACAAATTTCGATGGCCAGACGAACCAAAGAAGAGGCGCAGCAAACCCGCTGCCACATCATGAGCACGGCGCTGGATCTGTTCTGCTCTCAGGGCCTGGCCAAGACCAGCCTGACCGACATCGCCAAAGCGGCAGACCTGACCCGCGGGGCCATCTATTGGCACTTCAAGAACAAGGATGAACTCTTCATTTCGCTCTGGCAGGAACTCTGCAGCCCCCTCGCCCACCAGCTCGATGCCTGCCTCAACCCAGATGAGCCGGATCCGCTGGGGCAACTGCGCCTCTTCTTCGAAGGGGTGCTCCACAGCTTCATTCACAATCCGGCCCAGCGGCAGATGTTTACCATACTGTTCAATCTCGAATCGCTGGAGGGGGAAGCCATCTCACTGCGCGAGCATATCCGCAGCCAGTCCGCCAACTTCTTTCGAGACCTGGAGACCACCCTGGCCAACGCGGTACGGCGGGGCCAACTGCCCGCCAACCTCAACCTGCAGCGCGCCGCCACCCTGCTCCACTGCACTCTGGATGGCTACATCATCAACTGGCTCCACTTTCCGGGGCGGATAGACCTGCAGGGCGAATCCGCCTTCCTGATAGAGAGCATGTTCACCATGCTGGCCCAGCCCCACGGGCCTGCCTGCGGCCGCTAACCGGCTCCGGCAACGTCCTCACATCCAAATCGGGGACTGACCGCGCGTTTTGGCAGTCAGGCCCCGATTTGTTACCCTGTGCGCCCCCTGCTTGAGGTAACCCCTGTGCCACACTCTGACGCCATCCCCGCTTCCCGGCCATTTAACGACCAGCACGCCCACGTTCGAGCTGCCTTTGTGGCGCGCCTCAAACCCGGTGCTCACCTGCTCAATGGTCAGTGCGGTACGGGGGAGGATCTGTGCTGGCTGCGTGCAGAAGGGTATATAGTCACTGCCTGTGAAGCTGTGCTGGCCGACGCCAGAGTTGCCTCACAGCAATCCGGGCAAGCGGTGCGGGTCTGCCCACTGGCGAAGATGCACTCGGTGCTCCCTTACGATGGCATCTGGCTGAGCCGCCCGCTTGATAGCGACGCGGCCACCCTTGTCCCACTGTTGCAACAGCTGGCGACCCTGCTCAAAGCGGGCGCTCCGCTCTGCTTCCCCCTGCCGCCAAGCGGCAAGATAACTGACGCTCAGCTACAGCAACTGGTCACCACATCCGGGATAGCGCTGCAACTGGCGCCGATGGAAACCGCCTCGACCAACACGCCATCATGGACAGGTCAACACGCCAGCCAGTACGTCATGTTGCTGCATGGCGATCATCAGGCGACCTAACGATCTAATTCATCACGGATTTTCCAGTTCAACGCCAAGCCGACAGCTAGTCGGCGATCTTGACCTTCGACAATATTTAACTCGGCGTTAACGCAGAAAAGGCAGACATAACACGGCTTACGTGTTAAAAAGTGTGATTAATATCAAAATTTAATAACAAAACAGACAATACAACCAAATCCGGATTTCCTTATGAAACTTGTCCTGAAACTCATTGCTGGCATCCTTGCCGGTCTCTTGCTCGGTCTCTACGCCCCTGAGTGGGTGGCGCGCGTGCTGTTTACGGCCAAGACAGTGATAGGTCAGCTGATCACCTTCACCATTCCGCTCATCATTCTGTTCTTTATCATGAGCGGCATCGCCAGCCTGCCGAAAAACTCCGGCAAGCTGCTGGGCAAAACCGTGGCCCTCTCCTATTGCTCTACCATTCTGGCGGGGCTGTTCGCCTTTACCGTGGCGAGCCACCTGATCCCGCAGTTCACCACCGCCGCCGAGCCCACCACGGCCACGGCTATCAAGCTTGCCTCCTACGTCAATCTGGAGATCCCGCCGCTGTTTGGCGTGATGTCGGCACTGGCCGCCGCCTTCGTGTTCGGCATCGGCATCAGCGCCACCCAGGCCACCGATCTGCGCCTGGTCGCCGATCAGGGTCGTGACATCATCGACTGCCTGCTGGCCAAGGTGATCATCCCGCTGCTGCCGTTCTATATCGCCGGGGTCTTTGTCGAAATGACGGTAGAAGGCACCGTATTCGCTACCCTGAAAACCTTCGGCGTGGTGCTGGTGATGGCGATCCTGATGCACTGGATCTGGCTCTCCGTGCTGTTCGTGGGTACCGGTCTGGCCCTTGGCCGCTCACCGGCCCAGCTCATCAAGAACATGCTGCCCGCCTACTTCACCGCGCTGGGGACCATGTCGAGCGCCGCCACCATTCCGGTCGCCCTGCAATCGAGCAAGAACAACGGCGTGAGCGACGGTATCGCCAACTTTACCGTGCCGCTGTGCGCCACCATTCACCTCTGTGGCTCCACCATTACCCTGGTCACCTGTGCCACCGCGGTGATGTTCCTCTCCGAGCATCTGGCCATTCCGGGCATCGAGACCATGCTCCCCTTCATCATGATGCTCGGGGTGATCATGATCGCCGCCCCGGGCGCCCCGGGTGGTGGCGTGATGTCGGCGCTGGGTCTGCTCACCTCCATGCTCGGCTTTGGTGAAGCCTCCATCGCCCTGATGATCGCCCTCTATCTGGCGCAGGACAGCTTCGGCACCGCCTGCAACGTCACCGGTGACGGCGTGATCGCCCTGTGGGCGGATCGCTTCGCCAATGGCAGCGAGAGCGCAGCTCCAGTGGCCGAGGCCGAACAGGCGTAAGCTCGCCGGGATAGCTCGACCATCCTCTGCAAAACCGCAGGCCCGAACCATGTTCGGGCCTGCGTTGTTTCTGCCAGCTTCCCTGCTTTTGTACGTATTCCGCTCCCCCTCTTTACCCCTCTCTGCCGTAAACAGCACTGGCGCAGCTCTCTACACCCGACAAAATTATTGGCATATGCTACATATGAGCGTATAAATGGCTTATGCCAATTAGGAGCCACCATGCCAAGACCCAAGATTGCCCGCCAGATCTGTGGCCGCCCCGCCAACAGCTGCTTCAAACCCAACGGCCGCCCCATGCATCAGCTGGAACAGGTCACGCTGGCCCCTGACGAGTTCGAGGCACTGCGCCTCGTCGACCTTCAAGGAATGCAGCAGCAGGAGGCCGCCCTGGTGATGGGGGTCTCCCGCCAGACCCTGGCCAATATCCTGAAAAAAGGGCGCTATAAAGTGGTGGAGTGTCTGAGTCTGGGCAAGGCATTGATGATGCAACCCGCCGAGCCCGACCACCCAACCAGTGGAGAAGAGCCGACATGAATGCTGTCACAACCATGACCACCAACCCCAGCAACAGCGCCCTGATGCTGAGTCAGGGGCTGCTGGCTGGCCACTTTACCCGTGCCGAGCAGCTGCAAATTCTTAACCCAGAAGGGAACGTCATCGCCACCCTGGCCAACCCGGCCGCCGCCGAAGGCTGCCACGGCAAGCAAGCGCTGCTCGACGCCCTCGCCCATCATCAGGTGGGTCAGGTGGTGGTGCGCAATATCGGCGAGCGGATGCTAAGTCGCCTGCTGGCGGCCAATATCCGGGTGCTGCAGTGCCGCACGGCCCGCCTGCCGCTGCCCGCGCTGCTGGCCCCCGCCAATTTGCAACCTCTTACCGAGGCCAGTCAGGGCCGTCCGTCTCGTCGTCATCAGAGCAAGGCGACTATCCGTGCCATCCAGCCCGTCGGCGCAGGCCACAGCCATGCGAATTGTCACGGTGGTTGCAACAGTGGTTCCGATCACTGTTGCGCCAGTAGTGGCAATCAGGCAGAGAGCTCACGACAAGGCCATACTTGTTGTCAAGGCAGTGAGGGCGCAGGCCAGCAGGGCGGTTGCTGCCATCATCACTGATGCCATCGCCGTGCATGTCATCACCATCAAGGAGAAGAGATCATGTCCATCTGGTTGTTGAGCCTGCTCGCCTCGTTCGTGCTGATCCTGGCCATGGGCACCATCATCTGGTGGCGCCAATACCAGCTTGCCCAGAAACGGGAAGATAAAGAGGTACGCCCCTGTGGCTGCTCCAGCGCCTGCGCGGATCACCTCTATCAGATCAGCGAGCCGGCGCCCAAAAAGTAACCTGAGCGCAAACGCCATAGCCGCAGAGATAAGGTCGGCAAACTAAAGGCGCATTTAATAGAAAGACGCATAAGAGAGAGGGGGCACCTGCTGGTGCCCCCTCTCTATTTATTCCTCGTCATGCTTGAACCGCCTCTTTCCCCCTTATGCTCATCACACGCGCTCAACCCGGCTCGGCGCCGCTGGGCGCCACGCTCGCAGAGCAGGCCGGATCCTGATACTGCTGATAGATGGCATAAAACTCGGCCTTGTTGTGCAAGGCTGCGGCGACGCAGGCGGGATCAAACTGGCTGCCGGCATGCTCCTCCAGATAGGCAAACGCCGTCTCGAACGGCCATGCCTTCTTGTAGGGGCGCTCGCTGGTCAGGGCATCAAACACATCCGCCACCGTCACGATGCGCGCCGCCAGCGGGATCGCCTCCCCCGCCAGCCCCAGCGGATAACCTGTGCCGTCGAAACGCTCGTGATGGCTGGCGATGATGTTGGTCAGCATGTCGGTGTGGTGAATGCCATCGAGACCAAACTCGTTGATCATCAGGCTGATCATCTCCCGCCCCTTGCCGGGGTGGATCTTCATGATCTCGAACTCTTCCGGCGTCAGCTTGCCCGGCTTGAGCAAAATGGCATCCGGCACCGCGATCTTGCCGATGTCGTGCAGCTCGGAGAAGAGATAGATAAACTCCACCTCCTCATCGCTCAGCCCGCAAGTCGGGGCCAGCGTCTTGGCAATCAGCCGGGAGTAGGCCGACATCCGGTGCAGATGGTTGGCGGTCTCCTCATCCCGATAGCGACTGAACTCCCGCGCCGTGGTCAGCGCGCCGCCAAGGGTCTGGATGGAGAAAAACTCCACCGCAATGATGGCCGAGAGCGCCTGGGCATAGGCCGACAGCTCGCTGCGGATCGGCTCCTCGAAGTATCCCGGCTCCATGGCATCGCAAAACAGAAAACCAAATAGCTTGCTGTTGAACAGCAGCGGCTCGGTATAGCTGGAGGCATAACCTGCCTCCAGCACCTTGCGGCTGTGCTCCGATGCCGAGCCACGCAGGGCATCCAGATTGCTGAGCACCCGGGGCTGCTTGTGCTCCGCCAGATAACTCAGGGAGGGGACATCGCTCAGCTTCACCTCATACTGCACCAGCGGCGAGGGCCCCTCGGTGCTGTGAGCAAAGGTTTTGAGCTGATCGGTATGGGGATCGTAAATCGCGATGGCTACCCTACTCAGCTTGTCAAAGCGCTGCCTGAGCGTGGCGTGTACGCTCTGCATTTTTTCGCCAAATGAACTTTCCATCGCCTTCTCCAACGGGACCCCGTAATGGAAGTATAGTGACTCCCTTTGACGCTCTCCCCGTCACGGCGTCAAAATTGACAGAAAAATCAACAAAGCAGCATCCCCACAACCAACCCGCATGGCAGAGGCAATAGCCCTACAAAGGGCGTGCTATCAGCGACTGTTGGTGCAGCCCAATCTTGCCTGGTCGGAGATATTGTTCGGTTCTGCCATGCTGGCTGTATAGTTTTTGGTTAACCATTCCGGTAAAATCCGCGCCCTTAAAGAAGAGCCACCTAAGAGTGATTGAGCGATGTCCAACACAAAACAGGCCCCCAAAGTAGGATTCGTCTCCTTGGGTTGCCCCAAAAACCTGGTCGATTCAGAACGCATCCTGACCCAGCTGCGTACCGAAGGGTACGACGTGGTGCCCAGCTATGACGATGCCGAGCTGGTTGTCGTCAACACCTGTGGCTTTATCGACAGCGCAGTGCAGGAGTCGCTCGAAGCGATCGGCGAAGCGCTGGCCGAGAACGGCAAGGTGATCGTCACCGGCTGCCTTGGCGCCAAAGAGAATCAGATCCGCGAGATCCACCCCAAGGTGCTCGAGATCACCGGCCCCCACGCCTATGAAGAGGTACTGGGTCACGTCCACAAATATGTGGAGAAGCCGCAGCACAACCCCTTCACCAGTCTGGTACCGGCCCACGGCGTCAAGCTGACTCCGCGCCACTACGCCTATCTGAAGATTTCCGAAGGGTGCAACCACCGCTGCACCTTCTGCATCATCCCCTCCATGCGCGGGGACCTAGTGAGCCGCCCCATCGGCGACGTGCTGGCCGAAGCCAAGCGCCTGAAAGAGGCCGGTGTGAAGGAGCTGCTGGTGATCTCCCAGGACACCTCCGCCTACGGCGTCGATGTGAAGCACCGCACCGGTTTCTACGACGGCATGCCGGTCAAGACCAGCATGGTCGCCCTGTGCGAAGAGCTGGCCAAGCTCGATATCTGGGTACGTCTGCACTACGTCTACCCCTACCCGCATGTGGATGACGTCATCCCGCTGATGCGTGATGGCAAGATCCTGCCCTACCTCGACATCCCGCTGCAGCACGCCAGCCCGCGCATCCTCAAACTGATGAAGCGCCCGGGTTCGGTCGAGCGTACCCTGGAGCGGATCCAGAAGTGGCGGGAGATCTGCCCGCAGATCACCCTGCGCTCCACCTTTATCGTCGGCTTCCCGGGCGAGACCGAGGAAGATTTCCAGATGCTGCTGGACTTTATCGACAAGGCTGAGCTGGATCGGGTCGGCTGCTTCAAATACAGCCCGGTCGAAGGGGCGCTGGCCAACGAGCTGCCGGATCCGGTGCCGGAAGAAGTTCAGGAAGAGCGCTTCCAGCGCTTTATGGAGCTGCAACAGCAGGTCTCCATCCGCAAGCTGGCTCGTAAAGTGGGTCAGGAGATGACCGTTATCATCGACGAAGTGGACGAAGAGGGTGCCACTGGCCGCTCTTTTGCCGATGCACCGGAGATCGATGGTCTGGTCTACCTCAACGGCGAAACCAGCCTCAAGCCGGGCGACATGGTCAAGGTGCGGATCGACGAATCCGACGAATATGACCTGTGGGCCAGCCTGATTGGCTAACCCTGCCATGGGTACACACGCCGCGCGTTGAGCCGATAGCGTTCAACGCAACTAAACAAAAAGCGCCTGATGGCGCTTTTTGTTTAACAACTACCGGCGATAAACTGCTAGCCGAGGTCGTGCAGCGCCTTGCCAAGGGGCGCAGTGAGGCGCAAGTCAGAGAAACGCACCGCCAGCCCCTGCCGCTCCGGCGTGCAGCACATCACCCCGATAAAGCAACTTTAGCCTGGCGGAAACGGGGCGAGGCGCAGCAGCGGCCACACCTTGCCATCTGAATGCGAAAGGGGACTCCCTCCGACGTAGGTGGGAGGGGAATTTCGCCGGGGCGTCAGCCCCGCTGGTTTTGAATGTATTGCTTGATCACCTCCAACGGCGCACCGCCGCAAGAGCCAGCAAAGTAGGAGCGTGACCAGAGCTCGGGCTTACTGTAAGCACCTCTTAAGTCCAGGAATTCATTGCGCAGTCGCCTTGATGTGACTGCCTTCAACGAGTTCACCAGTACCGATAGCTGTACTGTTGGGCCGTACTCTATCAGCATGTGAACATGATCAGCCTCTCCGTCACACTCTTTCAGTTCCGCGCCAAAGTCGTTACAAACCACAGTGGCATACTGATTGAATGCGGCAAGGTGTAAATCGCCCAATATCTTTTTTCGATACTTGGTCACAAACACCAAGTGAACATGGAGGAGATAAGCGGCATAGCGTGACTTATTGATGTTTATGACTTGCATTCAATGACTCTGTTCGGTGTAATGATGCGAAGAAATATTGCTACATACTGAGTATTGAATGCAAATTCTTAAAGCCTACAAATTCCGACTTGATCCGACTGAACAACAAGCACAACGCCTGCGCCAGTTGGGCGGATGTGCTCGTTATGTCTGGAATCACGGGCTGGCAGAAACCAAACGCCTTCTTGATGCTGGCGAAAAACTGCCTTCTGCTTTTGAGCTGAACCGGATGCTCACCAGTTGGAAGAAAGACCCGGAAATGGCCTTTCTGGTTGAGGCATACACCGACAACCTCCAGCAGAAACTCAAGGATTTGCACGGCGCGTGGATGCGCTGTTTTGATAAGAAACTCGCCGCCAAGGCTCCTGTTTTCAAGAAGAAAAGCGACAACAGAGACTCAATCAGATTTGTCAACTTCGACAAGTATTGCCGCCTTGAAAAAGGGCGAGTGAAGCTGCCAGCCGGGCTGGCTTGGGTCAAGTTCCGCCAGTCCCAGCTAGTTGAAGGGAAGATTAAAAACGCCACTGTCAGCCAAGCCGCCGGGCACTGGTATATCTCCTTTCAGGTCGAGCAGGAGCACCCCGAGCCAGTTCACCCGTCCGGCTCAATGGTCGGGCTGGATGCGGGTATCGCCAAGCTCGCAACCCTGTCAGATGGTACGGTGTTTGAGCCCGTCAACAGCTTCAAAACCAATCAGGCCAAGCTGGCAAGGCTCCAACGCCAGTTGAGCAAAAAAGTAAAGTTCAGCAGTAACTGGAAGAAGCAAAAAGCCAAGATCCAGCGGCTGCACTCACATATCTCCAATACCCGCCGCGATTACCTTCACAAGGTCACCACGACAATCAGCAAAAACCACGCGATGATTGTTATTGAGGATTTGAAGGTTTCCAACATGTCAAAATCAGCAGCGGGCACGACAAGCCAGCCGGGGCGCAACGTCCGGGCAAAATCAGGGCTGAATCGTTCGATATTGGATCAGGGCTGGTTTGAGCTACGCCGCCAGCTCGAATACAAGCAGGCATGGCGAGGCGGTCAGGTGCTGGTGATTAATCCGGCCTACACCAGCCAGCAATGCGCCTGTTGTGGGCACGCTGCGAAGGATAACCGCCTGACGCAAAGCCAGTTTAAATGCGTTGCGTGTGGTTATGAGGCGAACGCCGATGTGAACGGCGCTCGCAATATTTTAGCGGCGGGACACGCCGTTTTAGCCTGTGGAGGAGCGGTGCAAACAGGCCGCCCGATGAAGCAGGAACCCGGTACTGCGAGAGCAGCTATCACCCAGTAATGGGAATCCCCCTCCTGAGACGCGAAGCGCGAAGGTGGGGGAGGATGTCAAACCAGGTGCTGCGCCAAAAATCGGTCTGCTAGTCCGTTACCACCAGCAAACCGTCATCTGTCTGGTGCCATTCGGCGGGCTCATTGAGCCAGCGCCATTCCATCCCTTCCATCATCCTGCTTTGCTCCCTTTTATCCCGCGTAATCCCGCACAAATGGGGCTAGCCAACGCCTCGTCCGGTCACGACAGGTCATGGCTGCGCCTCTGCGGAACCCATAAAAGGAGTCAATAGTGTCGCTATTGCTGCCCCGATACAAGGCTTGTGCGTTGCGCCATCAGTGCGCCCCAAAAAGCGCGGGGGGCCTGATGGCCCCCCGCAAACACACCGGATGAGAAAATGCCTTACTTGGCAGCGCTATCCTTCACGCACTTCTGGACAAAGCTGTTCTTGGCCGCGCCCGCCAGCTTCTTGTCGGCAGCCGCCTTCTCGCACTTGGCCGCCGGATCCATCGCCGCGCTCGTCTTCACGCACTTCTGGATAAAGCTGTTCTTGGCCGCACCGGCCAGCTTCTTGTCGGCGGCCGCCTTCTCGCACTCGCCGGTCGCGGCTCCAGCGGCATCTTTCACACACTTGCCGACAAAGCTGGTCTTGGCGGCGCCGTTAAGCTTTTTGGCCGCAGCCTGCGCCTCGCACTGCAACTGGGCTGTGTCGTTGGCAAAGACCGGATTGGCCAGCAGCACGCTGCCGCAGAGCAGGCCGAACAGGATGGTACGCTTCATGGGTGATCTCCTCTCTATCTGGTGATGTGTTTGCATGGTCATATTTGCATGACGATGTGTTGCAAATGGCTGTGATTGCAACAGCTGATTGTTGCCGCAGATCCCCCGCCTCGCCAGCTTGGGACGCGGAGCACAGGACAACTATCGCCCGCACTATAGCGCCGATTGGCAGAGCGGGATTGTCCCCGACCAACCCTTCCTCAGCGGCAAGCCAGCCCTATTCCTTCCTGCCACGCCCGCCAACCCCAATAGCATCAAGGGCCATGGGAATCCTGCCTCCGGTCACTGTCTTTTATTGAGCCAGCGCAAAAAATCAGTCATTACTGACACTTACGTCACTTTTTGACTGGTACGGCCAGATTCGATTGGCTTAACATAGCCATCCGGTGCCTATTCATCCGTGATGGGCTGCTGCCCTCGCTGGTTAATGGAGCATTTTGGAAGCTGTAATCCACGGGCGGTAGCGTCGGTTTCGATGAGACTGTATTTTGTTTAAAAAGGTACAAACCCCATAATTTCCCACTTGGCCGCTAGGGAAGGTGCGAATAAGTCACCAAACATAAAAATGCGCCCTTGTAAGCATTTGAATTTAATAAACTAAATTTTTCAGTTTCGTTGTGGAGGGTGCTTATTCGCACCCTCCTTAACCCACCAAAAACGCCCTTAACCGGGCAAACTCCGCAGGCAAATTAACGGAGAGCAGCGGCAGCTCGGCATGCTTGGCCAGCGGGCCGGGCAGCGGTACATCCAGACTCAGGATCTCGTCCACCGACTCCTTGAACTTGGCGGGATGGGCGGTGCAGAGGAACACCCCCACTTCGTCCTCGGCCAGCTGTTCCCCCAGCAGATCCCAGGCAATGGCGCCATGAGGTTCGCACAGGTAATCCTGCTGGTGCAGGCGCTTGAGTGCATCGCGGGTCTGGGCATCGTCACGCATGCCTGACCCCAGGGTCTCCAGCGCCCAACCCTTGCGACGGCAAAGCTCTTCCACTCGCGGCCAGTTGTTGGGGCGACTGACATCCATGGCGTTCGACAGGGTTGCCACTGTCTGGTGCGGCTCCCACTGACCGGTTTTCAGGTAGCGCGGCACGGTGTCGTTGGCATTGGTGGCGGCGATAAAGCGCTTCACCGGCAGCCCTAGCGCCTTGGCAATCAAGCCTGCGGTGAGGTTGCCAAAGTTGCCGGACGGCACGCTGATCACCGCCTTGGCGCGATCGGCTTTCGGCAACTGGGCCACCGCCTCGAAGTAGTAGCAAACCTGCGCCAGCAGACGGCTGATATTGATGGAGTTGGCGGAGTTGAGGCCAATAGCCTTTTTCAGTGCCTCGTCGTCAAAAGCCTGTTTCACCAGCGCCTGACAGGCGTCGAAGTCGCCGTCAATGGCGATGGTGCGGATATTGCCGCCGAGGGTGCAGAAGAGCTTCTCCTGCAGGGGGCTGATCTTGCCCTTGGGATAGAGGATCACCACCTCGATCCCCTCCAGCCCGTAGAAGGCATGGGCCACGGCGGCGCCGGTGTCGCCGGAGGTGGCGGTGAGGATGGTGATCTTGTCATTTGTTCTGAACGCCGCGAGGCACTGGGCCATAAAGCGGCCGCCGAAATCCTTGAACGCCAGGGTCGGGCCATGGAACAGCTCAAGGGCATAGGTGCCATCCTTGAGTTTCACCAGCGGCGCCGGGAAGGTGAAGGCGGCATTGATCAGCTCGCTCACTTTCGCTGCGGGCACTTCGTCCCCCAGCAGGTGGCTCAGGATGCGAGCAGAGCGTTCGGCCAGCGGCAGATCGAGCAGGGCATCCACATCGGCAAGCGGTTCGAGTTGTTCGGGGAAGAAGAGCCCCTGTTCGCGACCCAAGCCCTGACGCACCGCCTGCGCGAAGCTCACCTGTTCGCTGTTGTCCTTGATGTTGTAGAGATTCATAGCTCGCTTCCTGTTACCCGTGCCCCGGCCATGTCCAGTTTGCAGACCCGGGCAAATCCATCTTCGTTCTGCACGAAATGTGCTTCCATCCAATCTTTCATCCGCTCGGCCTGCGCCAGATCCTTCATCACCACAAATACGGTGGGACCGGAGCCGGAGATGCCGGTAGCCAGCGCCCCGTTCTGGGCCGCCTGCGCCCGCACCTCGTTAAAGCCTTCGATCAGCGCCGCGCGGTAGGGTTCGGCAATCACGTCTTTCAGTACGCTCGCCGCCAGCCCCTCCTGCCCGGTGTAGCTGGCGTGGACAAAGGCAGCCAGCCGACGACCGTAGGTGAGGCAATCCTGACGGCGATATTGGGCCGGCAGGATGGCGCGGGCGGCTGCGGTGGAGACCACAGTGCCCGGGTAACAGACCACCCAGTACCACTGATCGAACACCGGAATGCCCTGACTGATAACGCCGTGCTCTTCCAGCACCAGCTGCATGCCGCCGAGATAGCAGGGGGCCACGTTGTCGTAGTGAACGGAGCCGGAGATCTTGCCCTCCATCTCCCCCATCAGCAGCAGCATGTCGTGCTCATCAAGCGGCTCGCCGTGGAAGGCGTTGAGCCCCTCCAGCGCCGCCACCACGCTGCAGGCGCTCGACCCCAGACCAGAACCCACCGGCAAGTTCTTTTCCAGCACCATTTCGAGCGGCTTGAGTTTCAGGCCCCGCTTCTCCAGCGCCTCGCCATAGGCGACCCAGCAGTCATGGAGGATATTCTTTTTCGGATCGTCCGGCAGCTTGTGGGCGTAGCGGCCCACGGATGAGAGGGCGAACGACATGTCAGAGGCTTTTACCTGCACCCGATCGCCGAGCAGAGAGCCATCCACGGGGGCGAGCGCCGCCCCCAGTACATCGAATCCCACGCTCAGGTTGGCGCTGGAGGCGGGTGCGTAGGCGACGACGCTGCCGCCTTCAGTCATATAAGAGGGGTACATGTCTGAACTCATGCTTACAACTCCTGCTTCCAGTTCTGGGTGCGCAGCACGTCGGCAAAGACGCCCGCCGCAGTCACTTCGGTACCGGCGCCATAGCCACGCAGCACCAGCGGGATTGGCTGGTAGTAGGTAGAGAAGAAGGCGAGCGCGTTCTCCCCATCTTTGACCTTGAACAGCGGCTCGTCGCCACCGACCGCCTTGATGGCGACCTTGCACTTGCCACCTTCGATGGAGCCCACATAGCGCAGCACCTTGCCTTCACGCTGGGCCGCGGCGAACTGGTCGCGGAACCAGCCATCGGCTTCGGGCAGGCGGGCCATAAAGGCTTCCACGTCGCCACTGACGTCAAATCCGGGCGGCAGCGCCTGCTCGACTTCGACATCGGAGAGCTCCAGCGCCATGCCCGCCTCGCGAGCCAGAATGAGCAGCTTGCGCGCCACATCCATGCCGTTGAGATCGTCGCGGGGATCCGGCTCGGTAAAGCCGTTGCTGCGGGCGATTTGGGTCGCCTCGGAAAATGCCATCCCCTCATCCAGCTTGCCGAAGATAAAGGAGAGCGAACCGGACAGGATGCCATCGAAGGCGCGCAGCTTGTCACCGGCCTTGATGAGGTTCTGCAGGTTCTCGATAACCGGCAGGCCCGCACCCACGTTGGTCTCGTACAGGAACTTGCGGCGAGTCTGACGAGCAGTGCGGCGCAGCGCCTTGTAGTAATCGAGCGAACCGGTGTTGGCCTTCTTGTTCGGGGTGACCACATGGAAACCGGCGGCCAGGAAGTCGGCATACTGCACGGCCACCGCCTCGGAGGAGGTGCAATCGACGATCACCGGGTTGATGATATGGCTATCTTCCACCAGCTTTTTCACCCATTCCAGCGAGAAGCTGTCGCGGGCCTCGACCAGCTGTTCGCGCCAGTTGGCGAGGTTGAGGCCATCCTTGTTGACCGCCATCTGGCGGCTGTTAGCGATGCCCACCACCCGCAGGCCAGTGCCCTGCTCGGCCAGTACCGGTTGCTGGCGGGCAATCTGATCCACCAGCGCGGCACCGACGCCGCCGACCCCGACCACAAAGAGGTCGATAAAGTGCTGGCTACCAAAGAAGTTCTGGTGACACGCCTTGATGGCTTCCGCCACCTTGCGATCCCGCACCACCGCCGAGATGGAGCGCTCGCTGGAGCCCTGCGCAATGGCGACGATATTGATGGAGGCTTGCGCCAGCGAGGTGAAGAAACGGGCTGCCATCCCTTTGCTGGTGCGCATGCCGTCACCGATGAGGGAGATGATCGCCAGATCGCTGATGATATCCAGCGGCTCCAGCAGCTGGTTTTTGAACTCCAGCTCGAACTCGCGCTCCAGCACCTTGCGGGTCTTCTCACTGTCGTAGCTGTGGATACAGAAGCTGACGCTGTACTCGGAAGATGACTGGGTGATCAGCACGATACTGACCCCGGCGCGGGAGACGGCGGAGAAGATGCGACCGGCCATGCCGACCATCCCCTTCATACCGGGGCCGGAGACGTTGAACATGCACATGCCGGACAAGTCGGAGATGGCCTTCACTTTCAGGTCATCGTCGCCGCTCTCGGGGCCGATCAGGGTGCCCGGACCTTGTGGGTTGAAGCTGTTCTTGATGAGGCAGGGAATATGGAACTGGGCCACCGGCGCGATGGTTTTCGGGTGCAGCACCTTGGCGCCGAAGTAGGAGAGTTCCATCGCCTCCTTGTAAGAGAGGGTTTTCAGCAAGTAGGCATCCGGTACCAGACGGGGGTCGCAGCTGTAGCAGCCCTCGACGTCAGTCCAGATCTCGCAGCACTCTGCATCGACACAGGCGGCCAGCACGGCGGCGGAGTAGTCGGAGCCGTTACGGCCCAGCAGCACGGTTTCGCCCTTGTCGCTGCCGCCGGTAAAGCCCGGCATCAGGTAGAGGCAATCGCTACGCAGACCCTTGGCGGCAAAGCGCAGACGGGAGGCTTCGATATCGACGTGGGCTTCCAGATAGCCGCCGTCGGTGACCAGCAGCTCTTCCGGTACGATCAGCTCCAGATCCAGACCGCGCACCCGCAGCAGTTCGTGCATAAAAGCGATGGAGAGGTTCTCGCCACGGCTCAGAATGCGCGCCTGCACGTTGTCCGGGCAGAGGCCCAGAAGACGGATGCCCTGCATCAGCCGCTCAACCTGATCCAGCTCGGCGGTGAGACGGGCCAACAGCGCCTTGTCATCGAGCGCCGGATAAGCCGCCTTCAACCCGGCCAGCAGGCGGGAGAAGATGCCGTTGACTTCAAACAGGGTGGAACTGGCATCCATGCCGCGACTGGTCTGTTCCACCAGCGCCACCAGATGATTGGTCACCTTGGCAGGCGCAGACAGCACCAGGGCTACCTGAGATTGGCCGTGGGTATTGACCGCGATATCGGCCACCCGTAAAAAACGCTCTGCATCGGCCAGTGAAGACCCGCCAAATTTCAACACTCTCATCGCTTTCTCTCCCTGTAAATCTATGAAATTCAATCTAAAAACCAATCCAACAAAAAGGCCCGTACTGGGTGGGTACGGGCCTTTTCTGATTTCTGTGCTTGTTCGTCAGCGCATCAACCGGCCCCAGTGCCACCTGTGGTGGTACCGGTAATAATGGTGGTGGTGATGACGTTGGTGAATAACTGCATGACGAACACTCGTTGACGAAGCTGGCTTTTAGCAATACCGCGGCGGGCGATGGGCTGTCAACTTAAACCTCTTTGCTACTCACGCCCAAATCGGCGCGCAAGGTCTTTGCAGAGCAGATGGAGCATGTTCAAATCCCGCTGCGGCAGCATGGGCACCCGGTCCATCACCCATTGATGCAGTTTTTCATCCTGCGAAACTCCGAGCTCACCCAGCAATTCTGCTGTTTTGCTTTTCAGCACCCGAACCTGCCCGGCGTTATCAAAATTTTCTGCTACCGCAGCGGCGCCGTCGGCGTTCAGCTCATCCATCAGCTGACTCATCTCGTAGGCGTAGAGCATGATCGCCTGCCCCAGATTGAGGGAGGGGTAGCTCACCTTGAGCGGCAGATAGCTGATGAGATCGACCTCGGCCAGCTGCTCGTTGGAGAGTCCCGACTCCTCGCAGCCAAAGACGATGGCGACCTTGCCGAGCGATGGCTTGATGCGGATCTGCTCGCGGATCTCCCCCGGCGTGAGGTAGTACTGGTAGCGACCGCGCTCACGGGCGGTGGTGGCGATCACCAGATCCATGTCAGCCAGCGCCTCGGGCAGGGTATCGAACGCCTCGGCCTGGGTCAGGATCTCCTGGGCGCCGTGGGCCACCCAGCTCGCCTCCTCCTCTTCGTGTACCCGGCTCGCCACCAGTCGCATGGCATCGAATCCCATGGTTTTCATGGCGCGGGCCGCCGCCCCCACATTCGCAGGACGGGCAGGTGCCACCAGGACAAAATAGAGCTTCATCGGGTTTCCTCACTGGCCGGACGGCCTCTCAAACAGACTGCAAACAGTCGCTAAACCATCAGCAAAACAGGGGCGCAATCTACCGTTTATCCCCGAAAATTGCCACTTGAACAGACGTTTCAATGTTGCGATAGTGGCCAGACGTGTGAACAAATTACACCCAATCCTTCGCGCTATCGGCCCGACAGATCACAAGGAAGAGAGAGATGCAGCAGCCATTGGAACAGGCCGTCGCCGAGACGATTCTGCAACGCTTCGAGTCGTTTTACAGCCGGTTTCTCGAAATCACCCAGGGCAGCAAGAGCCGCTTCGAGAACAGTGACTGGCTGGGGGTGCAGCTCGCGGGGCGCGAGCGTATTCGCCTCTATGACCACCATGTGGGGGCCACCGCCAGCTCCATCCGCCAGATGATGGGGGAGCACCACGCCACCCAGGCGCTGCTCAAACAGGTCAAAAGTGCCTTTAGCGATCTGCTGCCAAAATGCGAGAACTTCGAGGTGGCGGAGTCTTTCTTCAACTCCGTTTATCGCCGGATCTTTCGCCATCGCAATATCCGTGACGAGAACCTCTATATTCATCCCTTCGTCAGCCGTGGCGAAAAACCGGACCTGAGCGCCCTGCTGCGGGTCTATCGCACCGATCTGGCCCACCTGCCGCAGACGTTGAGCCAACTCTTGGGGGATTACAGCTTCACCCTTCCCTACGAGGACAAGCAGCGGGATATTGTCGACATCCACCGCCATCTTGCGGAGAACGGCCCGCAAATCCTCCATGACGAGCCGTTTGCCATCGAGCTGCTCAAAGAGGTGTTCTACCGCAACAAGGGGGCCTATCTGGTGGGGCTGATCCGGGCCCGGGATCAGGTGTTCCCCTTTATTCTGCCCCTGCTCAGCACGGGTCACAGCATCTATGTGGACACGGTGATCTTCGAGCCGGATCTCGCCTCTATCGTGTTTGGTTTCGCCCGCGCCTACTTTATGGTCTATGCCCGCGAACCGGCGCTGTTTGTCGCCTTCCTGCGCCAAATCATGCCCCACAAGCCCGATTACGAGATCTACAACGCCATCGGTTGCCAGAAGCACGGCAAAACCGAGCTCTATCGCCACTACCGCCACCATCTGGCCCAGAGCCGGGATCAGTTCATCATCGCCCCCGGCATCAAGGGGATGGTGATGAGCGTGTTTACCCTCCCCTCCTACGATGTGGTGTTCAAGGTGATAAAAGACGAGTTCACTCCCCCCAAGGATGTGAGCCACGAGCAGGTGAAAGCAAAGTACCGGCTGGTTAAACAGCACGATCGGGTGGGCCGCATGGCCGATACCCAGGAGTTCACCAACTTCGAGTTTCCCCTCGATCGCATCTCACCCGAGCTCCTTGCCGAACTCAAGACGGTGGCACCGTCGGCGCTCACCATCAGCGACGACAAGCTGGTGATCAAGCACCTCTATACCGAGCGCAAGATGATCCCGCTCAACCTCTATCTGGACAAGGCGGACGAGCAGCAGACCCGGCTCGCGCTGGAGGAGTACGGCAACGCCATCAAACAGCTGGCGGCGGCCAACATCTTCCCGGGGGACATGCTGTTCAAGAACTTTGGCGTCACCCGCCACGGCCGGGTGGTGTTCTACGACTACGACGAGATCTGCTACATGACGGAGTGCAACTTCCGCCAGATCCCGCCGCCCCGCTACCCCGAGGATGAGTGGAGCGCCGAGCCCTGGTACTCGGTGGCCCCCAACGACATCTTCCCCGAGGAGTTCGCCACCTTCCTGCTGCAAAAGCCGCAGGTGCGGGAGATCATGTTGCAGCTGCACAAGGAGATGTTCGACGCCAACTACTGGAAGATGCTGCAGAGCAACATCAAGGTGGGGGTGTTCGAGGATGTCTATCCCTATCGGCGCAAGAAGCGCTTCAAGTACCAGCGCGGCGGCTGAGTCCGCAGGCTGCTCTGCATGGCAGAAACAACAACGGGGTGGCCAAAGCCACCCCGTTTTGCTGACCGCTGCGCGACTTAACTGCCGCGACGGCGGATCACCCCTTCTTGCATGGTGCTCGCCACCAGCATGCCATCACGGGTAAAGAATTGGCCGCGCACCAGACCGCGACCACCGCTGGCGCTCGGGCTGTCTACCACGTAGAGCAGCCAGTCGTCGAAGCGAAAATCCCGGTGGAACCACATGGAGTGATCGATGGTGGCCACCTGCATATCCGGTTCCCAGTACGACACCCCGTGGGGCTGCAGGGAAGTGAGCAGGAAGTTGAAGTCGGAGGCGTAGGCCAGCAGGTATTTGTGGATCCGCAGATCATCCGGCATCTGACCATTGGCCTTGAACCAGACGTGACGCACCGGATCCTGCACCGTCGGGCGGATCGGATCGACCAACGTGACCGGGTGCATCTCGATGGGCTGCTCGCAGAGGATCTTGTCGCGCAGCGAGGCCGGGATCAGGTTCTCGTAGGGACGCACCAGCTCCAGCTCGCTCTTGAGCGCTTCCGGTGGGGTGATGCCGGTGGGCATCTGCGCCTGATGCTCGAAGCCATCGGCCGGCACCTGAAACGAGGCGTTGAGATAGAAGATGGGCTTGCCGCCCTGAATAGCCTTGACCCGGCGAGTGGAGACGGTCTGGCCGTCGCGGATATTCTCCACGTCATAGACGATGGGACGGGTCACATCCCCCGGACGCAGAAAGTAGGAGTGAAAACTGTGAACCTGACGACCGGTCTCGACCGTCTGCTTGGCGGCTGACAAGGCCTGCCCCATTACCTGTCCGCCAAACACGGCCCGCAGACCGAGATCCTGGCTCTGGCCCCGAAACAGGCCCTCCTCGATTTTTTCCAGCGCCAGCAACGCCAGCAACTCATCAAGTACCTTGCTCATCGTTCACTCCTCTATCAGAGCCGCACAGGCTAACAAGCTCACCGGAGCAGAGCAACCATGGCGACGAGTCTGCGGGCGATCAGACGACAGAAACGCCACTCAACGTCTTGCCCGCCTCCCCTTTTGCAAGCGATGGGGGTCATTTGATACAAAAAAGCCCGCACCATCTGGTGCGGGCCTTTTGCTTGGCCGACTGCGCGCTTTTTGACGGCGCGCAGTACGCAACGGGTTGTCGGCTTACTTGCTGCCGGTACCGGAGTTGCGGCTAGAGGCTTGCGGCTTGCGACGGGCGGTGGTGGCGCGAGCGCGCGGCTCTTTGCCCTGCATCTCTTTGTGACGCTGTACGGCGCGACGGATCTGGGCGGCCTGCTTGTGACGGCTGGTTTTGCCATCTTGCTGCAGATCGACCTTGGATTCGGTCTCCGGCGGCAGGTTGACCAGACCGCGCAGGTAGTTCACTTCCGGCAGTTTCAGCTCTTGCCAGCCGCCGCGCGGGATGCCGCGGTCCAGCTTGACGTCGCCGTAGCGGATACGCATCAGGCGGCTCACCTGCACTTCCTGGGATTCCCACAGGCGGCGCACTTCACGGTTGCGACCTTCGGTCAGGGTGACGTTGAACCACTGGTTCAGACCCTCACCGCCAGCCGGTTTGATCTTGTTGAACTTGGCGGTGCCATCTTCCAGCTGCACGCCCTTGCGCAGACGCTGCAGCATGGCTTCGGTGATTTCGCCAAACACGCGTACCGCGTATTCCCGCTCCACTTCATGGCTCGGGTGCATCAGACGGTTGGCCAGCTCACCGTCGGTGGTGAACAGCAACAGACCGGAGGTGTTGACGTCGAGGCGGCCGACCGCGATCCAGCGGGCACCTTCCATCTTGGGCAGACGATCAAACACGGTGGGACGACCTTCCGGATCGTGACGGGTACACATCTCCCCTTCCGGCTTGTGGTAAGCCAGTACGCGGCAGATCACTTCCTCTGCCCCGCGGGTCTTGACCTGGTGACCATCCACCCGGATCACGGCGTTCACTTCGACGCGATCCCCCAGTGTGGCGACCTTGCCATCCACACTGACCCGACCTGCGGTGATCAGGGCCTCCATCTCACGACGGGAGCCATGACCCGCGCGGGCCAACACTTTTTGCAGTTTTTCACTCATCGGGGTTACCTGATTGTTGATCGCTGCCCACTCGTCAGAGGGGCAACGGGGTTAACTGTAACAAACGCCGGTTGAAGCGCTCGCCACAGTTGAAAAATGTATATCTCGATGAAATCGGCACGCTTGAGCACCATTCACCGGGCATCGCTCTCCCCGTCCACCGCCGAGGGCAACAGGGGTTGCAGCTCCGGATCCAGCTCGGGGAGCTGCTCCAGACTCTGCAGATTAAAGTAATCCAGAAACTCTCTGGTGGTGGCGAGCAGTTCAGGGCGACCGGCCACCTCTTTGTGGCCAATGCTGCGCACCCAGCCACGCTCTTTCAGGGTATTCACTATCTGGCTCGACACCGCCACCCCGCGGATCGCTTCGATCTCGGCCCGGGTGATGGGTTGGCGATAGGCAATCAGGGTCAGCGTTTCCATCACGGCGCGCGAATAGCGCGGCGCCCGCTCGCTCCAGAGCCGTGAGAGCTCCTCGGCATACTCCTGACGCGCCTGAAAGCGCCAGCCGGAGGCGACCTCTTTGAGCTCGACGCCCCGTTCGCTGTAATCTTGCCTGATCTCGGCCAACAACAGCTGAACATAGCGACTGGTCACCGGATAATCGGCCAGCACACTGCTTTTCAGCTCGCTGACATTGAGCGGACGACCGGCCACAAACAGCGCAGCTTCGATCAGGGTCTTGAGTCGTTCAGTGGGCAGCGCCACGGTTGCCCTCCTCGCTCTGCTCGGCCAATGCGAAATGCACTGTGACCCAGGGGTTCTGGCTGCAACGCAACAGACAGGATGCACGCTCAATGGGTCTGTTCACGTTTCTCATTCTCTTCTGCAGCCAATGCGAAATGGATTGGGCCAAGGGGTTCTGCCTGCAGGATCCAGATCAGTTGCTCCTTGCACAGCTCCAGCAGGGCCAGAAACGTCACCAGTACCCCCATGCGCCCCTCTTCGGCACGCAGCACCTGTTCAAGGCGCAGGGTCTGCCCCAGCGTGAGCATGGCGAGGATCTCCGCCATGCGTACCCGGGTCGGGATCTGTTCGCGGCGGATCTGGTGATGTTCGAAATGAGTCGCGCGTTTTACCACACTTTGCATGTAAAGGGCGAGCTCAACCAGCGAAACATCGGGCGCCAGTGGCTTGAGGGCACCAAAATCGGGGGGCAGGGCGGTGGCGATAAAGATCTCCCGCTCCACCCGTGGCAGCTCGTTGAGACGCTCGCCTCCGACCTTGTAGCGCTCATACTCCTGCAGGCGGCGGATCAGGGTCACCCGCGGGTCTTCCCCCTCCTCTTCATCCTCCAGCTCCGGAGCCTTGGGCAGCAGCAGGCGTGATTTGATCTCCGCGAGCCAGGCCGCCATCAACAGATACTCCGCCGCCAGCTCAAGGTTGAGCCCCTGCATCAGCTCCACGTACTCCATGTACTGGGCGGTGATCTGCAGGATCGGCAGGTTGAGGATATCAAGCTGCTGGCGCCGGATCAGGTAGAGCAGCAGATCGAGCGGCCCCTCGAAGGTATCGAGGAACACCTCCAGCGCATCGGGCGGGATGAACAAGTCCTGGGGCAGCTCGTGGTAGGGCTGCCCCAGTACCCGCGCGATGGGGGACGGGATGGCGTGGAGGAGAACGGACTCCCCCGCTGACTCCGCGACCGGTGCGCCCGCCTGGGGCGGGGCCGTCACAGAAACAGGGTCGGCAGACTCACTCAAACGGGGTCGGATCCCCGGCGCCGCGACGACGCAGCACCGGCTCGTCGTCAGAGAAATCGACTACCGTGGTGGGCTGCTCGCCCAGATAACCGCCGTTGACCACCAGATCGATCTGCTTGCCCAGCTTGTCGAAGATCTCTTCCGGGTCAAACTCGGCCATCTCGGAGTCCGGCAGGATCAATGTGGTAGAGAGCAGCGGCTCACCGAGGGCCTCCAGCAGCGCCTGAGCAATCTTGTTGTCCGGGATACGGATGCCGATGGTCTTCTTCTTTTCGTTCATCAGGCGGCGCGGCACTTCCTTGGTCGCCTTGAAGATGAAGGTGTAGGCACCCGGGGTGTTGTGCTTGATCAGGCGAAACGCACCGTTGTCGACCTTGGCGTAGGTCGCGATCTCGGAGAGATCGCGGCAGACCAGGGTGAAGTCGTGGGTCGCATCGAGGCGACGGATGCGGCAGATGCGCTCCAGCGCCCCCTTATCACCCATCTGGCAACCCAGCGCATAGCCGGAGTCGGTCGGATAGACGATGACGCCGCCGTTCTGGATGATCTGTACCGCCTGACCAATCAGGCGGGCCTGGGGGTTTTCCGGGTGTACGTAAAAATGCTGACTCATAGCTTGTTCTCGCAATAGGGGCAGCAATACCTGCCCGCTCGTATGGTCACGGGTCAAAGACCCATGACACTACCTTAACCTGTTTGTGACCACTTCGCTGGTGCCGTTAGCGGCTCGCCAGCAGCTCGGCGTGTTGCTCGGTGGTGAGCCCAAAGTGGCCGGGATAGGCCAGCCAGACCGGCATGCCTTCCTTTGGCAACCAGAGGTGGCGGCCCAACTCGGTCCAGTTGGACGGAAAGTGAAAATCCGATCCCACCGAGATATAGAGGTCGTGATCCTTGGCCCACTGACCCAGATTGGCCCGCTCCTGCGGGCTCTGTTGGGGCAGCGACACCTCCATGGCATCGCCACCGGCCGCCTTGAAGGCCACCAGCAGCCGCTTGATCCACTTGGCGGTGAGATCGTAACGGCTGGGGTGAGCCAGCACCGCCAGCCCACCCGCGGCATGAATGGCAATAATTGCTTCGCTCATCTCGGGCCACTCGGCCGGGGCATACCCTTTATTGCCACGACTCAGGTATTTTTTGAATACCTTTTGCATGTTGTCGGCTACCCCGCGCGCCACCAGCACCCGGGCAAAATGGGCTCGGGTCACGGCGGCATCACCGGCAAGCGCCTTGGCCTCTTCATAGGTGCCGGGGATCAGACACTTCTCCAGACGGCGCCCGATTTCCAGTGCGCGAGCCTCGCGGCGAGCCCGTTGCCCCGCCAAAAACGCCACCAGCTGCGGATTTTTTTCATCCACCCCCAGCGCCACGATATGAATTTCGTGATGCTCCCAGCCGGTGGAGATCTCGACCCCGCTCACCAGTCGCAGCGGCAACTGCTCGGTGGCGATGGTGCGGCGCACCTCATCAAGCCCGTCAAGGGTGTCGTGGTCAGTAACCGCTAACACCTCAACCTGTTTTTCGGCGGCGCGGCGCACCAGTTCGGCCGGGCTCAGCACCCCGTCGGAGGCAGTGGTATGGCAGTGAAGATCGAATCTCATCGGCTTGTTTCGCTCTTGTCTTGGGACCCGCTTGAAAAAAAGAAGGCTAAAAAGCGACTTGACTTGGCCGCGGCTTTATCGTTTTCTGTAGGCACTTCATTGCAAACATCTTTTTACAGGACTTTATCATGCAAACGACTTCCATCCTGACCATCTGGTGGTGGCACACTCCCTGACATGCGGGCGTGTGGTCGTTGCTGTACCTGTAATCTGACAGCAAATTAAGAACCCAAAGAAAAAGCCCGCTGACCCCAGCGGGCTTTTTTATTATCCGGCAAATGGACCTGTGATGAAACCGAGAATTCAGACAAGCGCAATGACCTGGCGATGGCGACCCTACTGAAACCGCCCGAACCGACCCAATTTCCAAGGCATTTTTACGGGATTAGACGCATGAACATCGGTAAACAGCATCACACGCAAGGGAACGCACTATGACAGCCACACATCGCCTTCCTCTGGGTGAATTCGATACCCTCAAACTCAACGCCCCTTATGTGGCTGATCCGCTGGCGCTCTATACCCGCCTCTGTCAGGGTCGCCCCAATAACCTGCTGCTGGAATCGGTGGAGATCGACTCCAAGGCGGGCAAGCAGAGCCTGCTGCTGGTGGATGCCTGCCTGCGCATCGAGTGCCGTGGTCGCACCGTGCGGGTGCGCCCCCTCAACGACAACGGCGCCCAGTTGCAGAGCCTGCTGGCCGAGCGCCTGCCTGCGGTGGTGGCTCGTTCGCTGGTAGATGACGAGCTGCAGCTCGACTTCCCGGCCTCCGATCGGGAGCTGGACGAAGATTCCCGCCTCAAGGGGAGCAGTGTGCTGGACGTGCTGCGCACCCTGCAGCGGGAACTCGATTGCCAGTTGGGTAAAGAGGCACTGTTTATGGCCGGCAGCTTCGCCTACGACCTCATCGCCTCTTTTGAAGATCTGCCTGAAGTGCCACAGGGGAGCAACGATTGCCCCGACTACTGCTTCTATGTGGCCGAAACCCTGATCACCATCGACCACATCGAACGCACCACTCAACTGCTGGCCTGCATCTTCGGCGGCGACAGCGACGAGAGTCACGTGGAAGACAGATACACCCGTCTGACCGAGCGGCTCACCGACTTCAAACAGATTTGCCAGCAACCCCTTAGCGCCGAGCTGACCACCCAGCCCCTGAGCGGTGGCATGAGCGTGGACAAGAGCGACAAGCAATTTTGCGCCGAGGTGGAGAAACTCAAGGGCTTTATCCGCCGTGGCGACATCTTCCAGGTGGTGCCATCCCGCTGCTTCTCCTTGCCCTGCCCGAGTCCCTTGGCCGCCTATCGCCGCCTCAAGCAGACCAACCCCAGCCCCTACATGTTCTACGTGCAGGATGAGGGCTTCACCCTGTTTGGCGCCTCGCCGGAGAGTGCGGTGAAATTCTGCGCCGCCAGCCGCGACGTGGAGATGTACCCCATCGCCGGTACCCGCCGCCGTGGCTTTAACCCCGATGGCAGCATCAACCGGGATCTCGATGGCCGCATCGAACTGGAATTGCGTCAAGACGAAAAAGAAGTGGCCGAGCACCTGATGCTGGTAGATCTGGGCCGCAACGACATCGCCCGCATCTCCGAGCCCGGCACCCGCTACGTCAAGGAGCTGCTCAAGGTGGATCGCTACAGCCACGTGATGCATCTGGTCTCCAAGGTGGTGGGCACCTTGCGCTCCGACCTTGACGCCCTGCACGCCTATCAGGCCTGCATGAACATGGGCACCCTCACCGGCGCGCCGAAGATCCGCGCCAGCGAGCTTATTCGCATGGTGGAAGGCAAGCGCCGCGGCAGCTACGGTGGCGCCGTCGGCTACATCAACGGCGCCGGCGAGATGGATACCTGCATCGTCATTCGCTCGGCGTTTGTCAAAGATGGCGTGGCCCATGTGCAGGCCGGTGCCGGGGTGGTCTATGACTCCAAACCGCAGGCCGAAGCGGACGAGACCCGCGCCAAGGCGGCGGCTGTACTTGCCGCCATCGCAGCCAGCCATGGCACCTCTCTGCAAGCCCTGAGCGCCCAGCAGGAGCAACATAAGGACGTGAGCCATGACTGACATCTTCCTGCTCGATAACTTCGATTCGTTTACCTACAGCACCCAAGCCGACCAGTTCCGCACTTCGAAGGAGCAGCATCATGACTAACATCTTTCTGCTCGATAACTTCGACTCTTTCACGTACAACCTCGTCGACCAGTTCCGCTCCCTCGGTTATCCGGTGCGGATCTACCGCAACAGCCTGCCGGCGAGCCGCATCATGAGCGAAATTGCCGCCTGCGAAGGAGATGCCGTGCTGGTGCTCTCGCCGGGGCCGGGCGCCCCCCACGAGGCAGGTTGCCTGATTGATCTCATCAAGCTGGCCCGCGGTCAGGTGCCCATCCTCGGTATCTGCCTCGGCCATCAGGCCCTGTGCGAAGCCTACGGCGGCACCGTCGGTGCGGCGGGCGAAATCGTCCACGGCAAGCGCTCCCTGATTGAGCACAACGGCCACGGCGCCTTCGCCGGTCTACCGAGCCCGCTGCCGGTGGCCCGCTACCACTCGCTGGTTGCCACCTATGTACCGGAAGAGCTGACGGTGATTGCCCACTATCAGGGCATGCCCATGGCCATTGAGCAGCAGGATGAGCGGGTGCTGGGCTTCCAGTTCCATCCCGAATCCATCATGACCTCGGAAGGGGCCCGTCTGCTGACCCAGGCGCTCGCCCATATCACCCGTCCAGAAAGCAGTGTGCGGTAAGGAGACCAACATGCATCATCATCTCAACACCCTCTATCAGGGTCAGTCTCTGAGCCGTGAAAGTACCCGCGACGCCTTCGGCCAGGTGGTACGTGGCGAAGTGGATCCCATCGTGCTCGCAAGCCTGCTGACTGCCCTCAAGATCAAGGGGGAGACGCCGGAGGAGATCGCCGGCGCCGCCGAGGCCCTCTTGGCGGAAGCGCGCGACTTCCCGCGTCCGGACTATGCGTTCTGCGACATCGTCGGCACCGGTGGCGATGGCCTCAACACCATCAACGTCTCCACCACCTCGGCGCTGGTCGCCGCCGCCTGCGGCCTGAAAGTGGCCAAGCACGGCAACCGCTCGGTCTCGAGCAAGTCAGGCTCCAGCGATCTGCTGGACAAGATGGGCATCAAGCTCGACATGAGCCCGGCGCAGGCGCGTCGCTGTCTGGATGAACTCGGCATCTGCTTCCTGTTTGCCCCCCAGTACCACGCTGGCGTGCGCCACGCCATGCCGGTACGTCAGGCCCTCAAGACCCGCACCCTGTTCAATGTGCTGGGGCCGCTTATCAACCCCGCTCGCCCCACCTATCAGCTGATGGGGGTCTATGCCCCCGAGCTGGTGCGTCCCATCGCAGAAACCCTGCTGGCACTGGGGCTGAAAACCGGTATGGTGGTTCACGGCGCAGGGCTGGATGAGATTGCCATCCACGGCCCGACCCAGGTGGCCCAGATCCGTGACGGCGAGATCCGCGAATTTATGATCACCCCGGCTGACTTTGGCCTTGAGACCTATCCGGTCAGCGCCATTCAGGGTGGGGAGCCTGAAGAGAACCGCGCCATCACCGCCGCCATTCTGGAAGGGCGTGGCACCCCGGCCCACAACGCCGCCATCGCCGCCAACGTGGCGCCACTGCTGCTGATGGCGGGCAAGGCGAAAGATCTCAAGAGCGCGGCGGCCGAAGTGCTGGCGGTGCTGGCAAGCGGCAAGACGGCAGAGCTCGCTGCCAAGTTGGCCACCCTGAGCCATCAGGAGGCATGATGTCAGCCAAGAACCAGCACGGCACTCACTCAGGCACTAGCTCAGATCGCCCGCAGGGCAGTACCCAGTTTCGCAAGGATAACGAGATGTCAGACCTTATTGCCCCCCATGCTTTTCTGAACATGGCCTCCATCAGCCAGACCATTCTCGGCAAGATCGTGGCGGCCAAGCAGGAGTGGGTTGCCGCCCGCAAGCTGGCCCAGCCGCTGGATAGCTTCCAGAGCGCGCTGACCCCAAGTGATCGGGATTTCGTCGGGGCGCTCAAGGCGGGCTCCACCCGCTTTATTCTGGAGTGCAAGAAGGCCTCCCCCTCCAAGGGCTTGATCCGCGACGACTTCAGCCCGGAGGCCATCGCCGACATCTATGGCAAATACGCCACCGCCATCTCGGTGCTGACCGACGAGAAGTTCTTTCAGGGGGATTTCGCCTTCCTGCCGCGGGTTCGCAGCCGTGTTCAGCAGCCGGTGCTCTGCAAGGATTTTATGATTGACCCCTATCAGGTCTATCTGGCCCGCCACTATCAGGCGGACGCTATCCTGCTGATGCTCTCGGTGCTCACCGACGAGGGGTATCGCGCCCTGTTCGCGGTGGCCAAGGAGCTGGGCCTTGGCGTGCTGACCGAAGTGAGCAATGAAGAGGAGCTGACCCGTGCCATCGCGCTGGGGGCGCCGGTCATCGGCATCAATAACCGGGATCTACGCGACTTGAGCGTCGATCTCAACCGCACCAAACAGCTGGCTAAAGATATCCCGAGCGATCGGGTGGTGATCAGCGAATCCGGCATCAACCACCGCGCCCAGGTGGCGGATCTGCGCCACCACGCCAAGGGCTTTCTGGTGGGCTCATCCCTGATGGCCGAGCCGGATCTGGAGGCTGCTGTGCGCAAGCTCACTCTGGGCCAGAACAAGGTGTGCGGCCTGACCCGCGCCGAGGATGCCGCCGCCGCCCATCAGGCGGGCGCGGTGTTTGGCGGCCTTATCTTTGTGGCAAAGAGTCCGCGCTATGTGGACATCCCCGCCGCCCGCGCCGTGATGGCGGGTGCGCCGCTCTCTTACGTCGGGGTATTTCGCAACGCCCAGCCCGCCACCATCGCCAAGACGGTGGAAGCGCTCGGGCTCGCCGCGGTGCAACTGCATGGCGATGAAGATGCCGCCTATATCGAGGGATTGCGCGCGCTGCTGCCAGCTGGCTGCCAGATCTGGAAGGCAATTGGCATCTCTCTTGGCAAGGAAAGCGGCGAGCCGCTGCCCGCCCTCGACTATCCGGCCGATCGGCTGCTGCTGGATACGAAAGTGGGCAGCCAGAGCGGCGGCACCGGTCAGGCGTTCGACTGGGCCATGCTGGCCACGCTCGACAAGAACAAACTGATGCTGGCGGGGGGGCTCAATCCCGACAACGCCCTGCAGGCGGCGCAAGTGGGCTGCCTCGGCCTTGATTTCAACTCCGGGGTAGAGAGTGCCCCGGGCCAGAAGGATACACACAAGATTGCGGCCGCGTTTGCCGCCCTGCGCACTCTGTAACGCAACCCTTTTTGATGTTTCGATTTAGCTAATACAAGGAAGAAGCCATGACCCTGCTCAACCCGTTTTTTGGTGAATTTGGCGGTATGTACGTACCCCAAATCCTTATCCCCGCCCTGCTCCAGCTGGAGAAAGCCTTTGTCGATGCCAAGGATGATCCGGCCTTTATCGCCGAATTTCAGGAACTGCTGACCGAGTATGCCGGTCGCCCGACCCCGCTCACCCTGACTCGTAATCTGACCAAGGGCACCAAGACCCGCCTCTACCTGAAGCGTGAAGACCTGCTGCACGGCGGCGCCCACAAGACCAACCAGGTACTGGGTCAGGCGCTGCTGGCCAAGCGGATGGGCAAGAGCGAGATCATCGCCGAGACCGGCGCCGGTCAGCACGGCGTTGCGACCGCACTGGCCTGCGCCCTGCTCGGCCTCAAGTGCCGGGTCTATATGGGTGCCAAGGATTGCGAGCGCCAGAAGCCCAACGTATTTCGCATGAAGCTGATGGGCGCCACCGTTATTCCGGTGCACTCCGGCTCCAGCACCCTGAAAGATGCCTGCAACGAGGCACTACGGGACTGGGCTGCCAACTACGAGTCGGCCCACTACCTGCTCGGCACCGCCGCCGGCCCGCACCCCTTCCCCACTATCGTGCGGGAGTTCCAGAAGATGATCGGCGAAGAGGCCAAGGCTCAGTGCTTCGAGAAAGAAGAGCGGCTGCCCGATGCGGTGATCGCCTGCGTCGGCGGCGGGTCGAACGCCATCGGCATGTTTGCCGACTTTATCGATGAGCCATCAGTGCGCCTTATCGGCGTCGAGCCGGGTGGTCACGGCATCGAGAGTGGCGAGCACGGCGCGCCGCTGGGTCACGGCAGCAAGGGGGTCTTCTTTGGCATGCACTCCTACCTGATGCAGGACAATCAGGGGCAAATTCAGGAGTCCTACTCCGTCTCGGCGGGGCTGGACTTCCCCTCCGTCGGCCCGCAGCACGCCCATCTGGCCGCCATCGGCCGCGCCGAGTACCCCTCGGTAACCGACAAGGAGGCGCTGGACGCCTTCCAGGAGCTGGCTAAATCCGAAGGCATCATACCCGCGCTGGAGTCCTCCCACGCGCTGGCCCACGCCCTCAAGATGGCCCGCAGTGAACCGGAAAAAGAGCAGGTGCTGATCGTCAACCTCTCCGGCCGTGGCGACAAAGATATCTTCACCGTCGCTGACATTTTTGATAAAGAAGGAACCTTGTCATGAACCGTTACGCACAACTCTTCTCCCGTCTGGATGAAGCCAATCAGGGCGCCTTTGTGCCGTTCGTGATGCTGGGTGACCCCACCCCCGAATTGTCACTGGCCATCGTCGATGCGCTGGTCGCAGGGGGCGCCGATGCCCTCGAACTCGGCATCCCCTTCTCCGATCCGGTGGCGGATGGCCCCACCATTCAGGGCGCCGCCCTGCGTGCGTTTGCCAGCCACACCACCCCGGACGACTGCTTCGAGCTGCTTGGCCGCATCCGCGCCAAGTACCCGCAGCTGCCCATTGGCCTTTTGGTCTACGCCAATCTGGTCTATGTGCGCAAAATTGACGGCTTCTACGAGAAGTGCCAGCAGGCTGGCGTCGATTCGGTGCTGGTCGCCGACGTGCCGGTGCAGATGTGCGCCCCCTACAAGGCGGCCGCCGACAAATTCGGCATCGACAGCATCTTTATCGCCCCGCCCAATGGCGACGCCGAGACCCTGAAACAGGTGGCGGAGCTGGGTAATGGTTACACCTATCTGGTGAGCCGTGCCGGTGTAACCGGTGCCGAGACCAAGGCCGGCATGCCGGTGGAAGGTCTCATCAATACCCTGCGCGAGTTCAACGCCCCCCCCGCCCTGCTCGGCTTTGGCATCAGCGAACCGGCTCAGGTGCGTGAAGCGATCGCAGCTGGCGCCGCCGGTGCCATCTCCGGCTCCGCCGTGGTGAAAATCATCGAGACCCACCACCAGAACCCGGCGCATATGCTCACTCGTCTGAAGGAGTTTGTGGAAGGGATGAAGGCCGCGACCAATCGATAAGGGGCGGCATTGGTCACATGCCATTGGCCGTGAGTGATCCGGTTGCGTATCCGCCTCACCCATAGGTGTATCGCTGCATCACCACATCAAAGGGAGCCTGACCGGCTCCCTTTCTTTTTATCGCATCTCCCCCGCTTGCAGCTCTGGGCGTGTCGCCCCCTCTCCCTCCGGGAGAGGGCTGGGGTGAAGGGGATTGTGCATTCCCTGCCAAACAAGATGTTCACTCAGCCCACTCCTTAATGACTAATTTATTGATCCAACATAGATTCCCGCCAAAACACGCTTCTCAACACTCCACCCTCGCCCTTAAGATAGCCAAACGACAATCCCTCTCTCGGGAGCGCACCATGGCTGCGATTGTTGCTATCTCGCAGGTTAACAGCAGCGAACTGGGGGCTGTCACTCAGGGGCGGTAGCGTGGTTTTTTGTAGGTTGGCGCAGAGCGCAACGAAGCTCAACTGGCAAGTATTATTACACCAACCAGAGCGTGATAAATATGAATGAGGCAGATCCGTAAAACAGATTTTCAGATATATTCGCGGTAAACGTCGGGC
The DNA here is from genome assembly GCF_027707745.1 of Aeromonas sp. QDB23. Taxonomy (NCBI): domain Bacteria; kingdom Pseudomonadati; phylum Pseudomonadota; class Gammaproteobacteria; order Aeromonadales; family Aeromonadaceae; genus Aeromonas; species Aeromonas sp. QDB23. The sequence continues at coordinate 5,644 of NZ_JAPCJA010000002.1, read as the reverse complement.
TTCACTTTGTTCAGTACCAACCTTTAGCCAACATACGCGACAAACTATTTTTAGTAACCAAGGTAATATCATGATTTTTCTATCACACAACTACAATGACAAGCCCGTAGTAGAACAGATAGCAATCAGGCTAATGCAACTATTTGGCCAAGATAAAGTTTTTTATGACTCTTGGTCTATACAGCCCGGCGATGGAATCATCGACAAAATGAATAAAGGGCTAGGAGATTGCGAGTTATTTCTGTTTTTTGTTTCTAAAAATAGCTTGCAAAGTAAAATGGTCGAACTTGAATGGCAAAATGCAGTAATGAAATCATCTCAGGGAAAGACCAAAATCATTCCTGTTAAATTAGATGACTGCATGATGCCTCCAATTTTAATGCAGTCACTTTATATTGACCTGTTTGGACAAGGTTTGGAAGTAGCGTTGCGTCAAATCGTAGATGTAACTTCTGGTAGAAATACATTTCAAAGAGGACCGCAAGAGTTTTCTAACATGAGGGCTTATACCTATCAAAAAGATGGTTATACCTATGTAGAGTGCCATGCTGAATTTTACCTGGAACCAATTTCCAGCTTTTTAATTCTTGTTCATAACGCTCAACACGAGCTTCAATTTAATTGTCTAAGTAGCTCGATGACATATGGTGGATTCAATCCAGACATAACTCTTAATGATGGCCGTAAATATAATGCGCAATCAATTCGAATAGAGCGGAGCACTGCACCTGGCTTTCCTTTTGTTATGGAACTCAAACCTCAAAATGGATCTCAGGTTAAGCTTGCTGGCGTCATGCATGAGAAAAGACAAGGGGAATACCGTATGTTACCTCTCACTCATCGATGAAATTAAGACACCCAAATTTCTGAGCAAGATGCCGCATAGCAGGCCTACAAAAAGGTGGGTGTCCCAGCCGGATATTTATTTTGCATTTCCAACTACACACATAAAAAACTCTTTCAACCTTATAAAGGAAGGCCATTCTATGCTCGTTTTCTATATCAGGCACAACTGGGGCCTAGGTGAATTCAGTGGCCTTAACCAGAGGCTCTTTGATTCAAAGAAGATTTGTATTCATTATGAAGATGTAGTAAATCCCTTCGACAGAAAGCAATATAGAGGCAGCACAGCCAAAACAGCCATCGATTACATCAATCGCGTCTCGGATCATGAAACTCTCATCGTGGCTTCTTATGCCGGCCAAGAAGAGATGTTGATTGGAATTTCGGTGCTAGGTAGCAAATACATAGAAACCGTTGAAAACAGTCAGCTCAAAGTGATTCAACTGCGTGATGCTAAAGTGGTGCGACGCCATGAATTTCCACTCCCCTTCGTAATTCCCCCACCTTTCTCCGCCTTCGTCAGGTGGAGGATGGGCGAAGCTGCGGTGAATAGCTTCTACTTCGAGCAAGCACAGGAGCCCAAGCTGAACATGTTACTTCCTTGGCACCTCGAAATCCTTTCTGAAGAGTGGCTGCGAAAACAGAAGCTACTACGCCACAAGATCTTCCAAACCGGAAAATATATGAAAGACTTCGATATCGTCGGTGTTAATACCGACGGGGAGTACGTCATCGCTCAAGTCAAGTACAGGGCAACCGACGCCGAGGTGGATCACTTCTTTAAACAAGCTGAACCATTAGCCGGTAAAAACTCCTTCTTCTTCGCCGGTAACAGACTCGCCTATGCAGGCTCCGGCCGAATGATCCATCTGCAAGAAGTATTTGATGAGTTCACTGAGGCTGAACCAGAGTACATCCAACACCTTTATCTTGGCTATGCCCCAGAAAAAGCCAAGAAAATAGAGCATCTATAAGAGTGAAAACACAAGACATCCATCAACCGCCTCAAGCCACCCCACGCGACCATGGCAAAAGATGGATGTCCCTTTCTTAACCAGCATCTTGCCATGACAGGATGAAATTATTAGGGCACCGTCTTGCCACCCCGAACATGAAGTGCATTGCGGCTCTGCAAGCAAGTCCATCCCTGCCCCTCGGCCATCCTCCAGATCATCCCTCACCACCTTTTTTCTCTAAAAAGTGAACCTCTCTACACTTTTATCTCGTAACCAGCACCGAGATCATCAAAAGTGCACCATCGTACACTTTTTATTGCTGCTTGCTCTTACCATGAGTTAAGGTGTAACAACCTACACTTTTTCCGTGATCATGATGACAGATGCATCGTTACAAACCGCCCCGAAAGCACTGGATCCCGCCTCGCTGGGGCTGGCGATCCGCGAGAGACGCAAGGCCGCCAAGATGACGCAGGAGGTGACGGCCTCACTGTGCGGCATCTCCAAGAAGACCCTGATCAAGATCGAGAAGGGGGGAGATGTCTACCTCTCGACCCTGCTGCAGGTGATGAACGCACTGGGACTGCGCTTGCAACTGGTACAGGAAGCGGGATCACAGGTAACGAGCGACAGCAGCCAATCAGAGGTCGGTGATGATGAGTGGTTCTGAGCACCATCAGCTTGAACTTCGGCTGGGTAACCAGCTGATCGGTCATCTTGAATATGACTCCCAACGGGATACTTTTCAGCTCGGCTATACACCTGCATGGCAAGCACGCGGATTCCCGCTCTCACCGCCGCTGGCGCTGGACGGTTCGGCCAGCAGCGCCCAGATCCGGGCATATCTCGGCAACTTGCTGCCAGAAAATCGCGGGCTGGAGCACCTGATTGAGGCGCTCTCCGTTTCGCGCAGCAATCTCTTTGCCCTGATCCACGGCATCGGCCGCGATGTCTCCGGGGCGGTCACCTTTACCCTGCCCGCAGAGCCCGACATTCCCACCCACTTTCGCCCCATCACCCCAGAGGAACTGTTGCTGCGCCTCGATCAGCCCGAGCTCTGGCCGCTGGAAGTCTGGGATGGTCGCCCCCGCCTCTCGGTTGCGGGTGTGCAGGCCAAGCTCAACCTGCTGCGACTCGAGGGGGCGCTGGGGTTTGGCGAGGGCGAGCTCTGTTCCACCCACCTCCTCAAGTTCGAGCATCACCCTCATCTGGTGATCAATGAGTTCGTGACCATGCGGCTGGCCGCGTTGCTGGGCATGCCGGTGGCACAGGTCGAGCTGCACAGGGTCGGCCAAGGCGATAAGTCCCACCGAAGTTTGCTGGTGGAACGGTTCGATCGGCGCCTCGATGAGGATGGCTTGAGGGTTCGCCGTCGTCATATGATCGATGCCTGTCAGGGGCTGGGGTTTCCCGTCGTCCGAAAATATGAACGCAACTTCGGTGACGGGCGGGATGTGGCCCATATTCGGGAAGGGGTGAGCCTGCCACGACTGTTCAGCCTCAGCGCCCTCTGTGTCAATCCGGCGCAAGCCAGATTGAACATGCTGCAATGGCTGCTCTTCAACCTCTGCGTCAACAACCATGATGCCCACGGCAAGAACTACAGCTTCTTCGTATCAAAAGCAGGGCTGACGCCCACCCCCTGGTACGATCTGGTCAATGTGGGACTTTACCCCGAGTTCAACCAGCATCTGGCCATGGCCATTGGCGACGAGTTTGCCCCCGAGGCGATCAACGCATGGCAGTTGCTGGAGATGGCCGAGGCGTGTGATCTGCCCAAACGCCTGTTGCAACAGACCTTGCACAAAATGACCAACGACAGCCTCCTTCATCTGGATACCGCCATCGCCCTGGTTGAGACAAACAATCCCGCCGAGCTGGCTTATCTGGCACGCTACCGGGACGACGTTGAGCGTCGCTGCCGCCATTTTCAGGAACAGGCTGCGCTGTTACCCGACCTGCATCTGTAATCAATCCAACGAAAAAGACCCCCTCTTGCCAAGCGGCAAGAGGGGGTCTTTTGTTTTTGCCGCTAGCTAACCAGCGATTGCGTCACGCTATCAAGCCAGCGAGACAAAGATCCCGGCCAGGGTGGCGCTCATCAGGTTGGCCAGGGTCGCCGCCAACACCGCCTTGAAGCCCATATTGGCCACATCGTGGCGGCGCTCCGGTGCCATGGTGCCGATGGAGCCGAGCTGCACCGCAATGGAGCCCAGATTGGCGAAACCACAGAGGGCGAAGGTAATGATGATCTGGGTGTGGGCGCTCAGATCGGCCTTGATATTGGCAAAGTCCAGATAGGCGACGAACTCGTTCATGATCACCTTCTGACCAATCAGCGATCCTGCCGCCATCATCTCGCTGGCGGGCACACCAATCAGCCAGGCCACCGGGGCAAACAGATAACCCAGCACCTGCTGCAAGGAGAGATCGGCCCAGCCGAACCACTCGCCCACCGTGGTGAGACCGGCGTTGATCATGGTGATGACGCTGACAAAGGCCAGCAGGATAGTGCCGATGGCCACGGCGATCTTCATGCCGCTCATAGCGCCGCCCGCCAACGCGTCGATGGCGTTGCTGTAGTCGCTCTTGTCGAGGGTGATCTCGGCCTGAACGCTCACCTGTTGCTGCTCTGGCACCAAGAGTTTCGCCATCAAGAGACCACCCGGCGCCGCCATAAAGGAGGCGGCAATCAGGTATTTAAGATCCACACCCAGACCGGCGTAACCGCCCAGCACAGAGCCCGCCACCGAGGCCATGCCGCAGGTCATCACCGCAAAGAGCTCGGAGCGAGTCATTCCGGCGAGGAAGGGACGAATAAGCAGCGGCGACTCCCCTTGCGACAGGAAGATATTGCCGGTAGCCACCAGGGATTCGGCGCGGCTGGTGCCGAGCAGGCGATGCACTGCGCCGCCCAATACCCGGATCACCCACTGCATGATGCCGAAGTGGTAGAGCACGGCGATCAGCGCGCTGATAAAGATCACCAGCGGCAGCACCCGCACGGCGAAGATAAAGCCGTTGCTGGCCAGATCGCCAAACACGAAACGGATGCCGCTGTCGGCAAAGCCGAGCAGGGCTGAGACGCCATTGCTCATGGCACCGAGCATGATTTGTCCGGGGGGGAAATAGAGCACCAACGCAGCAAAACCGGTTTGCAGGGCGAGCGCACCCAGCACGGTTCGCCAGCGGATGGCTCGGCGGTTTTCACTGGCCAGCCAGGCGATAAACATCAGGGCCAGCATACCGACCAGACTCAATAACAGTGTCATCTTGCACCTATGAAGAGAGGAGTTTCATATGGCAAGTCTGCAGACAGGCGTCGCGGGTGATCTGGCGGGAGAGGTGCCGACCCACGCGACACGCAGACCACAAACCTACAGGTTAGTGGCGGGTCCCATCCTGGGGTCATTCACGTTCCGGGTGACAGCATGTATCGGGTGACGCCAGCGCCGTCGCAGGGGGAGATGCGGCCGTGTGGCAGGTCGGGCGGCGATGGTACAGTGATCCCCGTCACAGAAAAAGCGGTAAAACGATTGGCCGGAGCAACTTTTCATGTCATTGACCGAAATGGTCAAACAAGCAGCGAGCGGCCGGGTTTGCTCAGGCAGAAGATGATTGTCGTTTGCAGCCCATTTGACCCGCAGGTTAAATATGCAACAGCGAGCGACAGAAAAACCGGTTTAAGGATACAGATCACAGTGTTACCAGCATCATGTACAGGATCTTTAGCTACAACCAATTGAAATAGATAGAAAAAAGGCTTCGTTTGTGATCTGATTTAATCGCAAAAAAAAACCGACACGCCCGAAGCCATGACTATTATCAATGCAACCCAGTACCTC